>NZ_CP015971.1:3300000-3492500 GCF_001659705.1 Arachidicoccus sp. BS20 | reverse complement strand
AACTTGCTTTTTAGGCAGAGGAAATAAAAATGAATATATCAGGGGAAATAACAGGCATTAAATACAAAATACTTTTAAGCGATAACTTAAAGCAAATCGACTTCAACAATTTTGACATCAATGATGTTCCTGCAACTTGTTTACTGACCAACAATAAAACTACATTTGCTATTTCAAAGTGGGTTTCGCCCAAAAGAACACGTTCTTATCCATTTGAGCGAGTTTATAATTCGCTTACAACATCAAAGAAGATTACCATTATTCCAATCGTAAAAGATGAAGGAGCAAGAGGCGACCGAGATTTTATTCAGTGGGACACAGTTTCCTTAATGTCGTTACTTGACGTTTTTGTAATTTTCGCATACTACGACAAAGCCGAAGTAAATCCACGAAACGAACTCAAAATAACCAATCAACAATTTGACAATGCCTACGTCATTGCTAAAATCAAAGAAATTCAAGCATATCACAGTTCTGCCTTGCATTGGAATTTGAATGAACTTAAAACTAATCTTCACGACATTATTGACAAGACAAAATCGGCTTACAAAAAAATTGAACAGACAACAAAAGTTCCGTTACATAACCTTACAGGCATAGACAATTTCAAAGAAAAAATCGGGCTGGAAGTTGAGTTGTTTATGGAATTTTCAAGAAAAAAAGCCAAACAAGCACAATTCAGGGAATTTGTAACACAACAACCGAAAGAAAGCTTATCAACGCTTTCAAAAGCAAAAATCACGATAACAAATTATTTAGGCGGACAATACTTTTTTACTGTTGATGAAATTCTAATTGATGAAAATACCGTTTACTTAATTGAGGGCAAACACAGTAAAAACGCCATTCTTCCAAGCAAAGGCGACATTAAAGACGGTTTGCTGAAAATGATTTTATACAGCAATCTTTCCGACGTAACCGCAAGCGGAAAGCTAATGAATAGTGTTGCAGTTTTAAGTTTAACTTCATCAAAATTAAAAGGACATATCACATCAAAAAGTTCAACAAAAGACATTGTGAATTTCCAACGAGATAACGAAATTTTTAATCAGCAAGCAGTTCTGTTTGGCGATTTATTGAGAGAAGCCGAAGAAAATAATTTTATTATTAAAATAGGTTTTTCAAAATGATAAAAAGTCCGTTAAGATACCCGGGAGGCAAGAGTCGTGCGGTAAATTTAATTGCAAAGTTGCTGCCTGAATTTGACGAATTTCGTGAACCTTTTTTGGGGGGCGGTTCAGTTTTTATTTACGCTAAACAACATTTTCCCAACAAAAAATTTTGGGTAAACGACCTTTATCTTGAGTTGTATAAATTTTGGGAAATGGCGCAGAAAGACGTGAACGCTTTAATTGACAAAATTTACGAATGGCGAAATCTGTTTCCCGTTGGTAAAGAACTACATCAATTCTTGAATAAAAATATTGCGACATTCGACGACTTAGAAAGAGCAGCAGCATTTTTCATTTACAATCGCATCACATTTTCGGGAACAAGTTTAAGCGGTGGTTTCAGCGAAGGTGCATTTACAGGACGTTTTACTGAAAGCAGTATTCAGCGTTTAAACGAATTTGCACAAGTCATCAATGGCGGCACTACGACAATTACAAATCTGAACTACGAAGACGTTGTAAATGCAGACGGGCAAAATGTTTTCATTTTCCTTGACCCGCCATATTACTCTGCGACAAAATCGGCTTTATATGGCAAAAACGGAAATTTACACAAAGCGTTTGACCACGAAAAGTTTGCCGACACAATGAAAAACTGCCGGCACAAATGGTTAATTACTTATGACGATTGCGACTATATCAGAAAACTTTTTTCATTTGCCAATATCATTCCTTGGGACTTGACCTATGGAATGCGAAACGTAACAGGAAATTCCAATCAAAAAGGAAAGGAACTTTTTATATCAAATTATTTGAACGAAATCCCACGAACAGAACAATTAACGTTTGCATTCAGCGAATTCGATGGCAAATGAAACGCCCATAAATAAGTATTTTGCATACCCAAAGCGATGATGATTTTGGCGGCATTACTATTTTAAGACGGAGTTCGTGAATCTCCGATTTCCATCTGACAATTAAAAAGCAAGAAAAATAAACAGACAAAAACAGAAAGATTTATAACTCTTCAAACAAGCCTGTTTGCTTGTTTTTGCGCACATTGTCCCAAGTAAAATATCTTCCGTTCATCGCCACGTAAACGCCGTGCGGCAAGGTTTGCAGAAATGCGAGCGCTGCACCGAGATTAAAAAATCCGTCCGAACTTCCGAACTTATAAGGAATCATTGCGCCCGTAATAACAATGGTTTTTGGAAGATTCGCTTTCGCTAAATATTCGGCAGTAACAGACATTGTATCTGTTCCATGTGTGAGCAAAATTTTATCTTCGGGAACGGTTTTACAGTTGTGCAAAATCAGTTCGCGGTCGGTGTTCGTCATCTCTAAACTATCAACCATCATCAGCGTACGGATTTCCGTAGAAACCGTGCAGCGACCGAGTTTCAGCATTTCCGGCACGTGTGTTTCCTCAAAATCGAGCTTGCCGTTTATCATGTCGTATTCCTTGTCGAATGTGCCGCCTGTAACTAAGATTCTTATGCTCATTTTGTTGTCTGTTATTCGTTATCTGTTGTCCGTTATTTGTAAATTCGCTCTTGCCGCTTCCCACAAAACAATGCCTGCCGCGATGGAAATATTCAACGAATGTTTTGTACCAAGTTGCGGAATTTCGATGCAGCCATCGCAGGCATCAATCACGCTTTGTTGCACGCCTTCCACTTCGTTCCCTAATATCAAAGCAATCTTTTTTTCTTTTGCAAAATTAAATTGATTTAATGCAATACTTCCTTTTGCCTGCTCTACTGCATAAATGCCGAAACCTTCATCACGCAAAGATTTCAGCGAATCATTTATATCTTCAAAATATTTCCATTCAACAGTTTCCGTTGCGCCGAGCGCAGTTTTATGAATGTCTCTGTGCGGCGGTCGCGGCGTGTACCCGCAAAGATGAATTGCCTGAATCAAAAATGCATCTGCCGTGCGGAATATGCTACCGACATTGTTCATGCTGCGTACGTTATCCAATACTGTAATTATAGGAAGTTTTGCTGCCTGTTTAAATTCTTCCACAGACATTCTTCCCAAATCATCCATACTCAATTTTTGCATGGCGCGAAGGTAGATTTTATTACACGAATTTGAATGAATTACACAAATTAGATTGATTCGAAAGAAGATAATTTTTCATTCAAAATTTTATTGATTTCTCTTGCGCGATTAAACGTCATAAAATGCGTTCCGCCTTTTACTGCAATCATTTTTTTATCTTTTTTAAAAGGGATAATTTTATCTTTTGTTCCGTGTATTCTCAACAGATTTTCAGGAACGAATTGATTATCCCAATGAACAATTCTTGATATTGACCAACGGAAAAAATCTATCGAAGCATTTTGCAACATTTCTTTTTGCAAAGCCTTATCTTCTTTTGATTTTATACCTAAAAAATTATCGGTAAAAGTACTGCTGGTATGATACATTTTTTCGGAAATCAAATTAGCAATTCCTAATCTTCCTAAAAATAAAGCCCAGCTTGGCAATTCATTTTTATTAACTGCACTTGAAATAAGAACAGTTAATTTAGGAGAAAGAAATTTATTCATTTCCACAGCAAGCATTCCGCCAAATGAAAGTCCTATTAAAATAAAATCTTCATTCAGACTAATCTTCTGAGATAGCCGCTTGGTATAGCTTTCAAGCGATTCATCTTTCAATGGATTTATCCAAGTCAGATAAATTATTTCAAAATTTTCAGGCAATTTTACATGTTGAAAAATTCGCTCGTCCGCACCCAATCCGCTGATAAAATATGCTTTCATTTTAGTTCAATTTACCCCGCAGTCGGAATATTTTCAAAAGTATCTTGCTCTTCGCCCATTGCCTGCAATTTCATTTTGTGTGCAACATTGTGTCCCACATAATGTTCAATCCATTTTTCTACATAAACAATCACAGGTGTGAGAATTATAGCAACAATAAATTTATAGATGTAGTTCATCATGCCGATTGCTAAAACTTCGCCCCAGCTCCAATTATTACCAAGCTTAAACGCAATGATTAATACAATATAGCTGTCCACCAACTGCGACACGAGCGTTGAACCTGTGGAGCGTAACCAAATCATTTTATTGCCTGTGCGTTTTTTGATTTTGTGAAAAACATATACGTCCACCAACTGGCTGAAACCAAATGCCACAAGGCTTCCGAGAATAATCCACATGCCTTGCCCGAAAATTCCATTGAACGCATTTTGCATATTAGGAATGCCATAACTCACATAACTTCCCAACCAAAAATCCGCAGGCGGCGTTTTAATCGCAAGAAAAAACATGAGATAAGCATAAGCAATTAAAATGATGGTTGTATAACTGATTCTTCGTACAGCTTTCGGTCCGAAAAATTCATTCACAATATCGGTAATTACAAATTCGAGAGGCCACAACAACACGCCGCAGGTAAGATTGAACGATAAGCCGGATTGCCCGAAAATAGTAAAGTTCGCAGGATGCAAACCGAATACTTTTTCCAAAGAAAATATTTTTCCGCCGATACATTCTGCAATCAATGCGTTGGCGACAAAGAATGCAGCAAAACCAAGAAACAACTTGGATGGCTTGTCTTTTAAGAATTGATTAATCATTGAATAAAAATAAAAAAGTTTGAAAAATCAGACACAACAAACAGAAAACCCAAATGTATTTTTTCACTGGCAACGGTTCGTTTTTCTTCTTGATAAAAATTAACGACAGCAACAATGCCAGATTAAAAACCGGCGCGAGCAACCAGCCGCCGAGCAAACCGATTGCATTTGTGCTGAGATTGTTTGCAATAATTTTAAACCTTAACAGCAAATCAATAAAATACAAAACATTGAATATAACAGCCACTTTGGACAAAAAAGAGATTCGACGCATGAAAGCAAAGTTAGTCTTTGTGATTACACGAATGATAACGAATTGCACGAATTTTTGAAGCGAGAAAATAATAAATTGAAACGGAACACTTTTGTGCGTCATTCCTGCAGGCAGAAATCTCACTTCGTGCAACTCTGTGTAATCTCTGTGTACCTCTGTGGCACAGCTATTACACAAAGAACCACGAAGTAAAACACGGAGTTTCACAGAGAGGTTCCCGCCTGCGCGGGAATGACGTGTATGCGTTATCAGAAATCAATTGCATTGTCGAACACTCATCATCCGATTATCACATTATCAAATCATCTCATTATCACATTAAAAATTATCTTTGCCGAAATTTTTTCATTAAAAAAATTCTTTGATAAGATATGGCAGACATTTTTGAAAAACTTGTAAAGCACTACGGACCTATCGGTCAGCACAGAGAAAGAGCGCATGGATATTATGCTTTCCCACGATTGGAAGGCGAAATCAATAGCCGCATGAAGTTTCGCGGCAAAGAAGTAATCGTGTGGAGTTTGAACAATTATCTGGGTCTTGCCAATCATCCGGAAATCAGAAAAGTAGATGCAGAAGCATCAGCAGAATATGGTCTTGCATATCCGATGGGCGCACGCATGATGAGCGGAAATACAACGCTGCACGAACAACTCGAAAGTGAGCTTGCGGCATTTGAAAATAAAGAAGACGCTATTTTATTGAACTACGGCTATCAAGGCATGATAAGCATTATCGATGCTGTCTGCGGGCGACACGATGTGATTGTGTACGATGCGGAATGCCACGCTTGTATTATGGACGGAATGCGGATGCAGCTTGGTCATAAATTTGTGTTCAAACACAACGATATTGCCGATTTTGAAAAACAAATGGAACGCGCCACAGCATTGATTAATAAACAAAATGCAGGCGGTATTCTGGTGATTTCCGAAGGCGTTTTCGGCATGGCGGGCGACCAGGGAAAAATCAAAGAAATTGTTGAATTGAAAAAGAAATTTGAGTTCCGTTTGTTGGTCGATGATGCGCATGGTTTCGGTACGCTTGGCAAAACAGGCGCAGGCGCGGGCGAAGAACAAAATTGCCAGGACGGAATCGATTTATATTTTTCCACATTTGCAAAATCGATGGCATCCATCGGCGCGTTTGTGGCGGGCGATAAAATCATCATTGATTATATCCGTTACAATATCCGTTCACAAATTTTTGCAAAGAGCTTACCGATGCCTTTTGTCGCAGGTAATTTAAAACGTTTACACATGCTGCAAACCATGCCCGAACTGAAAGCGAAACTTTGGAGCAATGCAAAACATTTGCAGGAAGGATTGAAAGAAAGAGGCTTTGATATCGGCAATACCAATACGCCTGTAACGCCGGTTTACATGAAAGGCGGCGTGGAAGAAGCAACGGCGATGGTCATGGATTTGCGCGAAAATTACGGCGTATTTGCAAGCATTGTGGTGTATCCCGTAATTCCGAAAGGGCATATTATTTATCGTTTGATTCCGTCTGCCGCGCACTCCGATGAAGACATTGAAATTACATTAAAAGCATTCAGCGAAACGAAAGTGAAATTAGACGCAGGTGAATATAAAGTTGCAGCGATTCCTGACGAATGGCAAAGCGTTGCGGTGGATGAATAAACCTTTGTGGAACTTAGAGTCTTTGTGTCTTCGCGGCAAAATAATATGCCACAAAGACTCAAAGACACAAAGGCTCAAAAAGAATTTAACTTACAATGAGTACAGTAAAAAATTATCTTTCTTTAGTTAAATTTTCGCATACCATTTTCGCGATGCCTTTCGCGATGATAGGGTTTGCAATAGGTGTAAATGCAATAGACATACATCAATATACTTTCGCACAAATTCTGCTGAAGTTCTTGCTGGTATTAGTTTGCATGGTTACGGCGCGCAGCGCAGCAATGGCATTTAACCGTTATTTAGACAGAAGTTTTGATGCGAAAAATCCGCGCACGGCAATACGCGAAATCCCAAGAGGAATTATCTCGCCGAACAATGCTTTGCGGTTTACGATTATCAATTGTATTCTTTTTATTATCGCAACTTTCTTTATCAACAAACTATGCTTTGCCTTGTCGTTTGTGGCGTTGTTCGTGGTTTTGTTTTACAGTTATACCAAACGTTTCACGGCTTTATGTCATTTGGTTTTGGGCTTGGGAATGTCGCTCGCGCCGATTGGCGCATACATTGCCGTTACGGGAAAATTTGATTTGTTGCCGGTTTTGTTTTCCATTGCTGTGATTACTTGGGGTTCGGGCTTTGATATTATTTATGCCATGCAGGATATTGATTTTGATAATTCGCAAAAGTTACATTCCATTCCTACTTTTATGGGTGCGGCAAAAGCGTTGAACTTATCTGTTTTCTTACATATTATTTCCGCCGCAGCAGTAGTGTTTGCAGGCGTTTACGGACACTTTGGGATTTTGTATTGGCTCGGAATTGCAGTATTTATCGGCATGTTGGTTTATCAACATTTGTTGGTAAAACCCAATGATTTAAGTAAAGTGAATATTGCATTTATGACGGCGAATGGCATCGCGAGCATTGTGTTTGGCGTGCTGGTAATTGCGGATGTAATTGTCTTCTGAACGAGGATTTGGGTGGATTTATAAGATTGTGAGGATTTTTCAAATCATAATTATCATAAAAAACCTGCGTTCTATTTTTCAAAAACAATTTAACCATATAGCAATTCAGCAATTTGAGAACGGATAACAAATAACAGACAACGAATAACAAACTTGGCACGCATCATCTCCATAGACTACGGCGGAAAGCGCACAGGCATTGCAGTTACAGACCCTTTGCAAATAATTGCGAGCGCGCTTACGACCATTGATACAAAAAATTTTATTCCGTTTTTGAAAGATTATTTTTCCAAAGAAGAAGTGGAATTAATCTTAATCGGCGAACCGAAAAATTTGGATGATTCAGACACACATGCAACGCCTTTGGTAAAGAAAGCGATTGCAGAACTAAAGAAAAATTTCCCGCACATTCCTATCGAAACCATTGATGAAAGCTACACTTCCAAAATGGCGCGCCGCGCAATGGTAGAAATGGGCATGAAGAAAAAGCAACGCGAGAAAAAAGGCAATACCGACCAAATAGCCGCAGCCATTATGTTGCAGGAATATCTTACCAATCGCTATTAAAATTTTTAAAGTAATTTTGCACGAATTTTAAACTTCGTTATTAGAAAATGATTTTACCAATTGCCGCATACGGAATGCCCGTTTTAAGAAAAGTTGCCAAAGATATCGACAGCAATTATCCCGATTTGAAGAAACTGATTGAAGATATGTGGGAAACGCTTGCAGAAAGTCATGGCGTAGGTTTGGCAGCTCCGCAAGTGAATAAAGACATTCGTTTGTTTCTTGTGGACAGCGCACTGATTTTTGACAACAAAGATGAAGATGATGAAGACGGAGAAACTTTTCCCGATGCACCGGGCGTGAAAAAAGTTTTCATCAATGCGAAAATAATCGACCGCAAAGGCGAAGAATGGGCGTACAACGAAGGTTGCCTGAGCATTCCGAAAATTCGTGAAGATATTTTCCGCCCCGAAGAAATTACGATTGAATATCTGGATGAGAATTTTGCGCCGCACACTGATACATTCAATGGTATTACGGCAAGGATTATTCAGCACGAATACGATCATATCGAAGGAAAATTGTTCATTGATTATCTCAAGCCTTTAAAGAAAAAATTGCTGCAACGCAAACTCAGCGATATTTCCAAAGGCAACATAAGCGTGGATTACAAAATGCAATTCCCGAAATAAATTTTTCATATTGCTCCTCATTTTTTCAAATATTACTAACCTTTTGAAACGCCTGTTACTTTTTGCAACAGCATCGTTTTTTTGCATACCTGTCGGAGCACAGGTTGATACAATTATTGACAACAGTAATATCACATTGCCTGATGTATTCGTCGGCAATGTGAATGTGCCTGTATTGCTGCATCGTATTCAGAATGACAGCAGCTTTTATAAAGCGTTCAAATCTTTACACATCGTAGGTTACACATCTATCAATAACATCAATGTTTTGAATAAAGATGGAAGCGCAAAAGCAACATATGACAGCCGCGTACAACAAATTCATCAAAATAACTGTCGCTATGATAAAGTTTTAAGTCAGCATACAACAGGCGATTTTTTTGACAAGAAAGGAGATTACAATTATATGATTGGCGAACTGTTCGCGGGATTATTTTTTATAAAAGATACTGCCTGCGGCGAAACAAATATTGTCGCAGGAAACACTTTTGATACCAAAGGAAAATCGGGCATTGATAAAAAGAAAGAACAATTAAAAATGTTGTTCTTCAATCCCGGCAAAAAAATTTCGGGCATTCCTTTTATCGGCAACAAACTCGATGTTTATGATGACGATGCCAAGAAAAAATACGATTACAAATTAGATACTACAATTTATAACGGAACGCCTGCTTACGAATTTACCATTACACCAAAGCCCGGCTCAAATGGCATTGTGATTGACCACATGAGCACTGTATTCGATGCAAATTCATTGGAAGTACTTGAGCGGACTTATTCATTGAGCTACAAAGCCGGCGTGTACGATTTTGATGTCCACATGAAAGTGGAACTGCAACATATCAACGGATTATTGTTGCCGGTGTCGCTGCATTATTCAGGCAACTGGTACGTGCTGTTCAAAGGCAGGGAACGCGCCGATTTCACATCGAATTTATACGATTTCAGGAAATAAAATTTTAGGCTATGTGCGGCATCTTCGCTGTATATATTTTACTGCCTGCTCTTGCCGGTATTGCCTAGCGGCAATAAAATAAAAGTGTAAAATGAGGATGCTTCATACTGTAGCTTCGCATTGTCATATTTGCCGCCTTATTGTGATTTCTCTTTAAAAAAATTTGTAGTTACTAATTTCTTTTAACTTACATTCGTTAAAATTTTCTTAACCTAAACGAATTATTGTCTATGAATTGCATATTTTTTATAGTGCCTGTTCTCGGGCTGATAGGCTTGCTTTATACGCTTATTAAAAGCATTTGGGTATCCAAACAAGATGCAGGCAATGACCGCATGAAAGAAATTGCAACATACATTGCCGATGGCGCAATGGCGTTCTTAAAATCGGAGTACAAAATTCTCACATACTTCGTGGTTATCGCAGGATTATTATTGGGCATTATGGGTTACAGCAACGAAAACTCAAGCTGGACGATTGCGCTGTCATTCGTCGTAGGTGCGGTATTGAGCGCGCTCGCAGGTTTTATAGGTATGCGCATTGCCACGAAAGCCAACGTGCGTACGGCAAATGCAGCGCGTACAAGTTTACGCAAAGCATTAGCGGTCTCTTTCACAGGCGGTTCCGTAATGGGCTTGGGTGTTGCGGGTTTGGCGGTACTTGGTTTAGGCGGATTGTTCATTATTTTAATACAAAGTTTTGCACCCGGCGCATTAAGCAATTCTGTGGATGTAGGCAAAGCGATTGAAGTACTGACGGGTTTTTCGCTTGGCGCGGAAAGTATCGCATTGTTTGCACGCGTTGGCGGCGGCATTTATACAAAAGCAGCTGACGTGGGCGCAGATTTAGTGGGAAAAGTGGAAGCCGGCATTCCCGAAGACGACCCGCGCAATCCCGCGACAATTGCCGATAACGTGGGCGACAATGTGGGCGATGTTGCGGGCATGGGTGCCGATTTATTCGGCAGCTATGTAGCAACCATTTTGGCAACAATGGTGTTGGGACACGAAGTATTGGGACAAGATGGAAATGCCTTAAACGATCATTTAGGGGGTTTCTCTCCTATTCTTTTACCTATGCTGATTGCAGGCATTGGTATTTTATTATCCATTGTAGGAACTTTCTTTGTAAGAATAAGCGAAAGCGCAGGATTGAGTACGGCAAAGGTCCAGGCGGCTTTGAACAAAGGCAATTGGGGTGCAATTATTCTCACGGCAATCGCTTCTTATTTTATCGTTCATCATATTCTTCCTTCAAATACGACGTTCGTGCTGCGCGGCACGGAATTCACGGCTGACGGCGTTTTCGGAGCCATCATCGTTGGCTTGTGCGTAGGAACGTTGATGAGCATTATTACAGAATATTTTACAGCTATGGGAAAAAATCCCGTGAAAAGTATTGTTCGCCAGTCAGGTACGGGGCATGCGACAAACATTATTGGCGGGTTGGCTGTTGGAATGCAAAGTACCATGTTGCCGATTATTGTTTTAGCGGCGGGCATTTACGGTTCTTATGCTTGTGCAGGCTTATATGGCGTTGCTATTGCCGCCGCCGGCATGATGGCAACAACTGCGATGCAATTGGCAATTGATGCTTTCGGTCCGATTGCAGACAACGCAGGTGGCATTGCAGAAATGAGCGAATTGCCTGCGGAAGTACGCGAAAAAACAGACATTCTCGATGCAGTTGGCAACACAACAGCGGCTACGGGCAAAGGCTTTGCAATTGCTTCTGCCGCACTTACTTCATTGGCTTTGTTTGCAGCGTTTGTCGGCATTGCAAAAATTGACGGCATTGATATTTACCGCGCGGATGTATTGGCAGGATTGTTTATCGGCGGCATGATTCCTTTTATATTTTCATCGCTCGCTATTAAAGCCGTAGGACAAGCAGCAATGGCAATGGTAGAAGAAGTGCGCCGGCAATTCCGCAGCATTCCGGGCATTATGGAAGGCAAAGCAAAACCGGAATATGATAAATGTGTTGCTATTTCTACAAGCGCTTCAATTAAAAAAATGATGTTGCCCGGCGCAATTGCAATTATTACTCCGTTGATTATAGGTTTTGTTTTCGGACCTGAAGTGCTGGGTGGATTTTTAGCGGGTGCAACAGTTTCCGGTGTGCTGATGGGTATGTTTCAAAACAACGCAGGCGGCGCTTGGGACAACGCAAAAAAATCTTTTGAAAAAGGCGTGGAAATCAACGGCGAAATGCACTATAAAAAGTCCGAGCCGCATAAAGCTTCGGTTACAGGCGATACAGTCGGCGATCCGTTTAAAGACACATCAGGTCCTTCGATGAATATTTTGATTAAGCTGATGAGTATCGTGTCGCTGGTAATTGCGCCAACGATTACCAAAATTCATTCCGACAGTATTCATCAAAGATTACAGGATAAAGCAAAGAATATTCAAAAATTGTTGAACGAAAATGCGACTTCTTTCGTGAATCCAAGAGCGGATGTGCATACAGCATATTTTGTGAGTCGGTAAAAGCTTATAGCGAAAATAAGCTGAAAAAGCAAAAATCAACAAGCAGGCGTGCATATACTGTTTGCACCACAGTTTCACTATGCATTTAAGAATAGACATCAGCTATATCCAAAAAGTTCTAGGACACAACGATATTAAAACGACCTTCATCTGTACCGGAGTTGGTAAAAGGATTTGAAGAAAGTAAAAAGCCCGTTAAGTAGCATTCAATGAGTTGCGTATTTTAGGTATTTTTGTAGATATGCTTGAAAATCAAATTTGAAATTTTCGGGGAGTTGCGTATATTCATGAGATGTAACGCAATTCTCCGCTACGCTACGTCTTGCGTTACATCGTCCCGCCGGATTTCATCCGTAGATGAACACAGCTCTACGCTGTCGCTCCGAACTGCGTTCATCTACGGATTGACTAAATTCTCAATGTTGAGCAAAGCTCACATTGGAACTTCGTCAATCCGGCGGGACGTTAGCGGTAATGCGGCTCAAAAATTGTATAAAATAAAATTATGGAGAGAATAACAGTATTTTGCGGTTCAAGTCTTGGTACAGAATCGATATTTGAAGAACAAGCATATAAATTAGGAAAATTATTAGCTGAACAAAATATTGAACTCGTTTATGGTGGTGCAAATGTTGGTTTAATGGGAGCTATTGCAAACGGAGTGTTAGAAAACCAAGGCAAAGCTATCGGAGTATTGCCAAAATTTTTGCAAAAAGTTGAAATTGGTCATAAAAACTTAACCGAACTAATTTTGGTCGAAACAATGCATCAACGAAAAACTAAAATGGATGAGCTTTCCGATGGAATCATTACCCTGCCGGGAGGATTTGGGACACTCGAAGAATTTTTTGAAATGCTTACTTGGGCTCAACTTGGATTACATAAAAAGCCCGTTGCAATTTTAAATACAGACGGATTTTATGACGATTTGTTGTCTCTTATTCAGAAAATGGTAGATAAAGAATTTTTGAAACAAGCCAATCAGGAAATGTTAATAGTGAGTGATAATATTGAAGAGTTGCTTGACAAAATGAAAAATTATAAAGCGCCGGCTTTTGGGAAATGGATTAACAAAAATGAAGTGTAACAATAATGGATACTATATCATTACCAACAGCCGGTTTAGTGGTTGTAACAGAAAACAAACTACTTTTAGCATATAGTAAAAATAAAAAGGCTTGGTATCTGCCCGGTGGAAAAATTGACAAAGGAGAGACCTCTTTAGAAACTTTACAAAGAGAAATATATGAAGAACTAAATATTAAATTAAAGACTGAACGTTTAAAGTATTATTGTCATATTACAGCTCTTGCTTATGGAGAATTACCCAATATTATAATGGAACAGGATTGTTTTATTTATGATTTGAGTGAAAAAATCAAACCGAATAATGAAATAGAAGAAGTCAGATTTTTCAATAGAGAAATGTATCAATTAGAACCTGCACAAGTTCCTGGTGTTTTAAAGATATTCGACAAATTAATGAAAGACAAAATTTTGCTTTAAAAACACGCACTACCGCCAATAAGGAATTGCCAAAAGCGGGGCTGAACAGCTTCGATTGGGTATTTGTGCAAAATTCAACTTTCGATCTTCGATTGAACTTTATCCCCGCCTCCGGCAATACCCAAACCGTTAGTGGCAATTTTAACGATAGACACTGCCAAACAAAATGAAAAAGATATTTACGATTTTACTCTTGACCTTTTCAATTTCAAATCTGTTAGCACAAAATAATTTAGCAACAATGAAAGCAAATGACAAATCGTTTCCGACAAATATTTTCAAAGGAAATAACAATGAACTTAAAAAGTTTGACAGTAAAGTAATCGCATACGATGGGATTATTGAAAATAGCTGACAACAAAAACAAGAATGGATAGACGGGAAAATTCCAAGTTCAAAATAAAAACAACAACCACTCTGTCCCAAAACCGACCTTTTGAACAAAGCAAATTCGGACGTTTAAACAAAGTCGCCTGAATGGACTCTATCTACTTTTGTCCCAACAAAATAATTTAAAAATGGGACAAACAAATTACAACGGAGCATTACAGAAACCAATCGTTTCGGGCTTCAACGCAAAATCAACTTCAACAGAAGTAATTAAAGGCATTGACCTTACAGGAAAAATCGCCATTGTGACAGGCGGCAATACGGGCATTGGACTGGAAACCGTGAAAACACTTGCCAATGCAGGCGCAACAGTTATTGTTCCTGCAAGGGATATTGAAAAAGCCAAGAAAAATTTGCAAGGAATTGCTAATGTTGAAATAGAAGAAATGGACCTGATAAATCCAACTTCCATTGACGCATTTGCAGAAAAGTTTTTGGCTTCGGGCAGACCTTTACATTTGCTCATCAACAACGCAGGTATTATGTGGGTTCCGCTTCGCAGGGACAATCGTGGAATTGAATCGCAATTAGCCGTTAATTATTTGGCACAATTTCAGCTCACAGCAAGACTTTGGAGCGCACTAAAAAAAGCCAACGGAGCAAGAGTAATTAATGTATCATCAGGCGGACATAAATTTGCACCTTTCAATTTTGACGACCCGAATTTTGAACATCGGGAATACGAAACTTTGCAAGGTTACGGACAGTCAAAAACCGCTGTCAATTTGTTTTCACTTGAATTAGACAACCGAGCAAAAGCATTTGGCGTTCGCGCCTATTCATTATGCCCAGGTCGAGTTGGCGGAACTGAATTAGCAAGAGAAGCACCAATAGAATTGTTTGTAAAAATGGGATTGAGCGATGAAAAAGGTAATATTTTACCCGAAGTCGCAGCTTCGTTAAAAACAATTCCGCAAGGTGCTTCTACAACAGTTTGGTGTGCCACAAGCCCGCAATTAAACAACATTGGAGGCGTGTATTGTGAACATACAGATATTGCGGCTTTAAGTACCGACTTAACAGCATTTGGCGGTGTGCAATCTTACTCCTTAGATGAAGCCAATGCAAAACGCTTGTGGGAACTAAGTGAAGAAATGACCGGCATTACATTCAACGTTAATTGATGTTTGTAAATTGCTCTTGTATTTTTTATTGCTTTTTGGTCAAGAGGAACCTTTGATGAAATTTTTCATATCCTTTGTGTAATTTTGATATGAAAAATTTCATGTCGGTTTGCAATCACACAAGTATTATGGATGAGTATAAGGTTAAATACATAACACCCGATATTAAACTTTCTTCCTACAATGGCAAATTGTTTAAAACAGAATTTGCATTTGACGACCATATGCTTGTGTGGTTCATTTCTGGCGAAACAAAAATTATTCAAGCCGACCAAAACTATTTGTTCCAAGCAGGTGACATTTTTCTTATCCCGAGAAATCAGTTGGCAACAATCATCAATTATCCGAAAGACGGAATACCACATAAATCCGTAGCAATGCATTTGTCTATTGACCGACTACGAAAATTTTACGCTAACTTAAATGTAAAACCAAAAGTTTCTTCAACTCAAAAAATACGAAGTTTTAGCAAACATCCATTATTGGAAAGTTGCCTTGCTTCACTTATCCCTTATTTTGACGTGCAGGAAAAGTTTCCCGAAAACATTGCTTTATTAAAAATTACGGAAGCAATTTCCATTCTTCGCACCATAGACAAAGACATTGACAACATTTTAGCGAATTTTGACGAACCGCATAAAATTGACTTGACAAGTTTTATGGAAAAGAACTTTATGTTCAATATGCCTTTGGAAAAATTTGCTTATTTGACAGGACGTAGTTTGACAACTTTCAAACGTGATTTTCATAAACTTTACAACCAAACACCACAGCGCTGGCTGACACAAAAACGTTTGGAGTTGGCACACTACCAACTGACAGAGAAAAACAGAAAACCCGTTGAAGTCTATTTAGAAACAGGCTTTGAAAACTTATCACATTTCTCTTATGTTTTCAAAAAACAATTTGGTTACACGCCGACAGAATTAACAGGACAATAATAAAACTTGACAAACGTCAAACAACTAATATCGTTTTGCGTGGCAACCCTGCTCTTCGGAATTTGCAATTCCGAAGCCCTGTCTGCGGATTTTTATCCGCATATCAAGTGTGCATTACAAATACACAGATAATAATTCGCGATTGCAAATCGCGAATAGCAACTCTCTCAAAAGTGAATATTTTACACGCCCAAATCTTCCACAATCTTCTTAATTTTCATTTCCAATTCTTCCAGCTTTTCATCAAACTCGCTCCTATCTTTCAACGTTGTTTTTACGCTGAAATAAAATTTTATTTTCGGTTCGGTGCCGCTGGGTCGCGCGGAAATTTTTGAGCCGTCTTCCAGAATAAATTGCAACACATTGCTCGTAGGCAAATCAATTTTCCATGTTTCGCCCGTGTCCAAATTTTTACCAACGTGCAGCTCGTAATCCAGCAACTGCGCCACTTTCGAGCCGCAAAGTTCTTTCGGCGGTTCGTTGCGGAAGCCTTCCATCATCTTCGCAATTTCTTCCTGTCCGTTCATACCTTTTTTGGTAATGCTGATGAGTTTTTCCAGATAGAAACCGTATTGAATGTATAAATCAATCAGTTTATCATACAAAGAATTTCCTTTTTCTTTTTCGTAAGCAGCCATTTCGCAAAGAATGGCAACGGCGGAAACAGAATCTTTGTCGCGCACCTTATCGCCAATCATCAAACCGAAACTTTCTTCCCCGCCGATAATGTAATTTTCCTTGCCTTCTTTCTCCTTGATTTTTTCCGCAATCCATTTAAAGCCCGTCAATACGTTGTAGCATTTTACGTTGTTGGCTTTGGCAATATCGTCAATCATGTTGGTGGTAACAATCGTTTTTACCACCATGTCATTCGGCTGCGCAATGCCTTTCGCTTTGCGCGCTTCAATAAGGTAAGCGTGTGCCAGCACGGCGGTTTGGTTGCCGTTCATCAGCACCCATTCGCCTTTATGATTTTTAATGCCTATAGCCACGCGGTCGGCGTCCGGGTCGGTGCCTAACAAAATATCGGCTTCTATTTCTTTGGCATAATTCAAACCGATGCTCATGGTTGCCGGCTCTTCAGGATTCGGATAAGCCACCGTCGGAAAATTGCCGTCGGGCTTTTCCTGTTCTTTCACAATATGAACGTTGGTAAAACCGAATGTTTCCAGCGCACGCGGAACTAATTTTATACCGCTGCCGTGAATGGGCGTGTACACAATTTTCAAATCGTGCTGCTTTGCAATCACGTCGGGATAAACGCTCAGACTTTTTACCATCTCGATATAAGCGTCGTCTACTTCTTTGCCAATGATGGTAATGTTTTCGTCGTTACCGCTCCACTTTACATCGTCCACGCTGGCGATGGCTTCCACTTCTTTAATCACGTTTTTATCGTGTGGCGGCACCAACTGCCCGCCATCGTTCCAATAGGCTTTGTAACCGTTGTATTCTTTGGGATTGTGCGATGCGGTTACATTAACGCCGCCGTTGCAACCGAGCAGGCGAATGGCGAAAGAAAGTTCGGGCGTGGGACGTAAATCGTCGAACAAAAAAACCTTGACGCCATTAGCGGCAAAAACGTGCGCCACAGTTTCCGCAAAGAAGCGGCTGTTGTTGCGGCAGTCGTGGCAAACAGCAACTTTTATTTCCGTACCGGGATATGTTTTGTTGAGATAATTGGCAAAGCCCTGCGTTGCCATGCCAACGGTATATTTGTTCATGCGGTTGGTGCCAACGCCCATGATGCCGCGCAAGCCGCCCGTGCCAAATTCCATGTTCTGATAAAATGCTTCAACCAAATCGTTGGGATTTTCTTTTTCCAAACGAATAATTTCATCTTTGGTTTGTTGGTCATAATCGCCGTTTAACCATGTGTCGATTTTTTGTTGAATTTGTGCGTCCATAATGTTTTATTTTTTATTTAAAAGAGAATTTATTGTTGTAGTTAAATCTTTTTCTAAATCATCATAATACCCATCATCGCCTCTTACTATTTTTTCATCTTTATTAATTACATAGAAACTCGGAGTAGCAAAAGCATGATAATTTTTTTTCAAATTAGCGTTCCCTAAATATACGGGAAATTGGATATGCTGACTTTGAATATATTTCTTTGCTTGCTCCGCCGTTTCATAATTATAGACACAAAAAATCAAAACGTCTTTCTCATCATACTTCTGAAATAATCTGTTGAGCAAAGGATTTGCAAGAGGGTTTGCGGGACACTCAGTTGAACCAAATTCTACGAGCAAAATTTTATTTTGAAATAAAGATGAATCAACATTTTTGTCCAATAAATTTTTTAAAATCAATGATGGAGCTTTTGTTCCAACAGAAAGCATTTTATTATTTGGAAGTCTGTATTGATTTGTATTTATGCTGAATATTGAATTATCAAGCGGTTTATCTACAACATAATTGTAAAAATGTTTTTGAGAAAAATTGCTTATTCTCCCTATTGATTTTCCGCCTTTTGTTGCAGCGCCTTCGCCAATATCTTTATAGTATATCGTCAAAAGATTTTGTTTGTCAATATAAAAATAGGTGTATCCGAAATTATGTTCATTGTTTACAATCGTGTCGTAGCTCTTGGCGAAAATGTTATAGCAATCAATATTATCAATAACAGTATCTTTTTCTTGAATGAATTTAGCGTTTTTTTTATGCAACAAAAATTCTAACCTTGCTTTAACGTCAAGAAAATCGTTGGCAATATAGCGAATCAAAGTCGCGTGTTTTGTATATGTGCCGTCTGAAAAATCAAATATATAACTCGTATCGTTTAAATAAAATTCTTTGTAGTTATTATTCTTACTAAACTCTCTATTTATGATTTTAATATTTCCTGTATCACTAAAATCTAAAACAGATTGCCACCGGGAATTAGTTGTATCATCAGTGAAAAAGTTCTTATCTACATTTTTTACTTCATAGCTCAACGTTTTTATTGCGTTGGCTTTGTTCAAACATTTTCGCAAAATATCAGCAGCATCTTGTGCTTTTGCAAAAGATATACTTGAAATAACTAAACAAATTAAATAATATATTTTCTTCATCATAATCTTTTCAATCATCCTAAATTTTGCTTCAGAAATTAAACGCTGATTTTTTATGATAGTTATGATTTGGATTTATTTTGAATAATCCATAATAATCTGCGCCATCTGTGTTCTATTTTATAATCCTTCAAATCCTCAAAATCGCCCCAAATCCTCGTTCAGACAACTGCGCCCACAATTTCGCCGTCTTCGATAATCACTTTGATATGGTCTGTTGCAGTTGTGGCAACGGACAAACCGACATAATCGGGTTTTATGGGAAAATGTTTGTGCATTCTTTCAATCATCGCCAACGTTTGTATTCGCTTGGGATGAAAGTCCAGCAAGGGTTTCAGCGCATAAAGAAATGTTTTTCCCGAATTGATTACGTCATCGACAAGGATAATATTTTTGTCGTTGAAATCAATTTGTTTGCTCAACGTAATTTCCGCAGGATAATTTTTATCTAAAGAAAGAGAAAGAATTTCAATAGGTGCGTGATGATATTTCTCGATAAACATTTTCAGCTTTTCGGCAATTTTATAACCACTTTTTTCAATGCCGATTAAGACAAGATTATCTTCATCGTCGCTGATATTTTCGGCAATTTCCAAAGCCATACGATGCAGCTTTTCCTGCGCCGCTTCTCTTGATAAAATATTTTGCTGCAACATTGTCGTTCGTTAATTTATGGCTTCAAATCTACTGTAAATTACGAACAAATTAAATGAAGAAATTGAGAATGCTGTTCGGAATGCGCTGTGCTAATATCCAGAACAGCGAAATTTGGGCTAAAAATTTGAGAAGAAAACTCGACAAGTTCCATATACAAAAATATCATTGATAATAAAACATCAATGATATTTTTTTACAGCACGTAATATTTTTCAAGCTACTCAAAACTGTAACTCACGCTTCCATCCTTTTCGTCTTTCAATAAAATGCCGAGCGCAGCAAGTTCATTTCTTATTTTATCACTCGTAACATAATCTTTTTTTGCTTTAGCATCTTTGCGCATTTCAATCAATAATTGAAGTGCGCCGTGCAGTTGCTCGCCTGCGTTTTCAGAAATATTTTTTAAACCGAGAATATCGTCAAGATAAATTTTTACCTTACTTTGTAACAAGCTGAAAGTAGCGCCACTCAAGGCTTTCGTCGAAATATGATTATCTTTAATTCCATTAATCACGGGAACAAGTTCAAACAAATTTGCCAATACTTTCGCCGTGTTGAAATCGTCGTTCATAAACTCATCCAACTCGTTCAACAGTTTCAAAACTTTTTCGTCAAGCATTTTATCTTCCGCAACTTCGGATAAATCGAAAGAAATTTTTTGCAGATTTTCATTTGCTTCCAACAATCTTCGTAACCCTTTTTCCGCAGCTTTCAAAGCATCGTTGCTGAAATCGAGCGTGGAACGATAATGCGTTTGTAAAATAAAAAACCGAATAACCATCGGATGATACGCTTGTTCCAGCGCAGGATGATTGCCGCTGAACAATTCCGTAAATTTAATGACGTTGTTGTAGCTCTTGCCCATTTTACGACCGTTAATCGTAATCATATTATTATGCAGCCAATACTTCGCAGGCATCTCGTGATTGCAAACAACGCTCTGGGCAATTTCGCATTCGTGATGCGGGAACTGCAAATCCATGCCGCCGCCGTGAATATCAAATTGCTTGCCCAAATATTTAGTACTCATCGCAGAGCATTCAATATGCCAGCCCGGGAAACCTTCGCCCCACGGGCTTTTCCACCGCATGATGTGCTCGGGCGGCGCATTTTTCCAAAGTGCAAAATCGGCTTTATTTCTTTTCTCATCCTGGTTTTCCAAATCGCGTGTAGTTTCCAACATTTCTTCCAAAACTCTTCCGCTCAAAATACCATAAGGCAATCCTTTTTTGGAAAAATCCGCATTATATTTTTCTACATCGAAATAAACAGAGCCATTTGCCACATACGCATAACCGTCTTCAATTATTTTTTCAATCATCACAATTTGTTCCACAATATGTCCGGTTGCAGTCGGCTCGATGCTTGGCGGCAGCGTATTAAATTCTTTCATTCCCCAATGAAACAAGTCGGTATATTTTTTTACCAACTCCATCGGTTCAAGTTTTTCGAGAAATGCTTTTTTGGAAATTTTATCTTCCGCTTCGCGACCTTCTTCTTCAAAATGCCCGGCATCTGTGATGTTGCGCACATAACGAACTTTGTAACCCAAGTGTTGCAAATAACGATTTACTACATCGAATGTGATATAAGGTCGCGTATGACCGAGATGTGATTCGCCGCTCACGGTTGGTCCGCACACATACATTCCCACGTAACCTTCGGTAATTGGTTGAAAAATTTCTTTTTGTCTTGTAAGTGAATTATAAACTTTCAATTCCATAAGTGAAAGATAAAGCAAATGCTTAGAAAAAATTTTTGCGAAGATAATTGATTATTGTTTCACACAGAGTTCACGGAAAAACAAAGACGCAGAGAAAAACGCTCCGTGCCTCATTTACTTTTTGTTCTCTGTGTGAAATGCTCTATTTTACTTCAAACTCAAACGGCAAGCGGGTTTGTGGCGTGTTCATCATTGCTTTGACGCTCATAATATTTTTCCAGCTATCGGAAATTTCTTTGCCGAATTGTTGCGATAATATTTTTGCTTTCGCATCGTCAGCATCATTGTCGTCGCTGTTGAACAGTTGGTCAAAAATGTTTTTTCTTTCGGGATATTCACTAATGTAAACGCTGTTGCTGTGGACCAGTTTTGCAGCATAATGAATAGCATCTGCCAACGAACCAAGCGAATCTACCAAACCGATTTTTATTGCTCTTTCGCCAGTCCATACGCGACCTTGCGCAATGCTGTCGACAAATGCAACAGACTTGTTTCTACCTTGTGCAACTCGCTCGGTAAATGTTTTGTAAACGCTGTCCACCGATGCCTGCATTAGATTTTTTTCGGGCTGTGTCATTGGTCGGGAAATCGTTCCCAAATCGGCATACGGACTTGTTTTTACTTCGTCGAAAGTGATACCAAGCTTATTGTTGAAAAAGTTTTGTGCATTGCCCATCATCGAAAAAACACCGATAGAACCTGTGATAGTATTAGGTTCTGCAAAAATGTATGTGCCGTTGCACGACATATAATAGCCGCCCGAAGCCGCATAATTGCCCATAGAAATAATGACAGGTTTTACTTTCTTGGCTAAAGTAATTTCGCGCCAAATCATATCGCTCGCCAGCGCGCTGCCGCCGGGAGAATTTACACGCACCACGATTGCTTTTACATTATCATCTTTCCTCAATTTTCTTAGCAAAGGGACAAACTCTCCACTTGAAATAGCATCATCATTTTTACCATCCACAATATCGCCTTGCGCATATACGACGGCAATATTATCATTCCCCGTAAATGCTTTATAATCTGTGGCTTGTGCGTAAGTGTCTAACGAAACAAAGTTGATTTTATCATTATTCTGTGTACCTAAAGATGTAAATGTTTTTATAACGCTCTCAACTTCATCGCTATAAGCCAAATCGTCCACCAAATGATATTTTAGTGCATCGTGAGCAGTTTGTATCAGCGCGCTGTCCGCGAGATGATGCAGTTCACTTGTATCAATATTTCTGCTTTGCGAAATTTCTTTCAGGTAATTGCCGTAGATATCATTGAGCCAAACAGAAGTTTGCAAGCGGTTTGGCTCGGTCATTTTCGTTACGCGAAAAGGTTCTGTGGCGCTTTTGAATTTTCCCGCGAAAAATATTTCGGGTTCAATTTCTAATTTGTCTAACAAATTTTTGAAGAACATTAATTGGGCAACCATACCTTTCCATTCTACACCGCCTTGCGGATGCGTATAAACTTTATTTGCCGCAGAAGCCACGAAATAGGCGTTTTGCGTTATGGTCGCACCATAGGCAACTACAAATTTCCCGCTTCTCTTAAAGTCAAGAATAGCGTGGCGAAGTTCTTCGCTTGCAGCCAGTCCGTTGGCATTATTGTCGGCTTTTATGTAAATACCTTTGATATTTGCATCATTGCGGGCATACCTTATCATCTGAATTACAGCGTACAAATTTGGCTGCGATGTAGATAGCTTTTTCAGGTTAAGGTTTATTTTTAAAGCCGGCTGCTCAAAATCGTGATACTCTTTTGAAAGGTCTAAAACAAGTACGCTATTGGGCGAAACAGTTGGTTTGTCAGAACTTGATGCAGCTGCAACAATTCCCAAGAAAATAAAAAACGCTATCAGCGAAAACACCACAAGTGCCAGCAACGCAGCAAAAAACGTTTTGAAAAAATTATTCATGTTGATAAATTATTCTACAACAATAAAAATCCCGCTGCTGTTTTATTTTTGCAAACGGTAATTATACGCGACGCAAATGTATGACATCTGTAACTACATATTCAACCGAAAATTATGAACAAGACTTATTTACTGATAGGCGGTAATTTAGGAGATGTAAGACAAACTTTTACAAACGCAAGTAAAGAAATAGAACGCCATATTGGAACAATAAAACTAAAATCTTCGTTATATAAAACTGCCGCGTGGGGAATGGAAAACCAGCCCGATTTTCTGAATCAGGTATTGGAAGTCGAAACCGGTTTATCTGCACAAAAGGTATTGACAACCGTTTTGAAAATTGAAGAAAAATTAGGCAGAGTAAGAAAAGAAAAATACGGACCGCGCGTGATAGATATTGATGTTCTTTTGTTTAACAATGACGTGATTGATGATGAAAACCTGAAAGTGCCGCACCCGTTTTTACACAAGAGAAATTTTGTTTTATATCCGCTTGCAGAGATTGCACCTGATGCATTTCATCCTTTGTTGAAAAAAACTGTTCAACAATTATTATCAGAAACGGAGGACACGTTGGATGTAGAAAAGTTAGATGAATAAAAAAGTCCGTCCGAAATGATTTCGAACAGACTTTCGGGTAGAAATATTTATAAAAATTAAATTGCAATAGTATCAACTGCTTTTTGCAATGCAGTTGGCGCCAATTCAGAAACACTCAAACCTTCTGCACGATAAACTGTAACATCGGTAATACCTATGAAACCGAGAACGCCCTGTAAATAAGGAACAGCGAAATCATAAGGTTTGTACGGTCCATCAGAATATACACCGCCTGTTGCAACTGCCAAATACGCTTTCTTACCTTTTACCAAACCTTCCGGACCGTTTGCCGTATATTGGAAGGTAACTCCTGCTCTTGCTACGTGGTCAATCCACGATTTCAAAGAAGAAGGGATGCTAAAATTGTACATCGGTACGCCAAACACTACTACATCTGCATCGAACAAATCTTTGATAAACTCTTCGGAATATTTAATAGCTTCAAGGTGTTCCGGCGTTCTTTTCTCTTCGGGAGTAAAGAAAGAAATCAGATGTTCTTCGCCTAAATGCGGGAGATTGATTTTGCTTAAATCGACTTCCTTTACCGTGCTGCCTGGATTTGCAGCTTTTACTTTTTCTACAATTGCATTACCCAATTTAATGCTGACAGATTCATTACCTCTTGGACTTGATATGAGGTGTAAGATTTTAGACATAATTGATTAAGATTTTATTTCTCTGCAAAACTACTCTAATAAGCTTTCAATCAGGAAGTCATATTCTAAACTAAACCCAGTTTCCTCTGTGAAAGCAAATATTTCCGGTAAAGCAGAAACAACAAAAGCCGCTTAAAGCGGCTTTAAAAAATTATGTTTTGATAAGCGGAAAATTATTTTGCCGCTAAGAAATCTTTAACCTTGTCTTTGTGTATAATACTTTCTTTAAACGTATATGCGCCGGTTTTAGGGCTGCGTACAGTTTTAATTACCTTAGTCCAGTTTTTCGCTTCAGCAGAAGCCTTAAGGTCTTTAACTTTAGCGTTTTTTGAAGCTGCCTTTGCCATGATATATTAATTTGAAAATGAGGTAATTTGAAAATTTGAAAATAATTCAAACCATCAAACCAATTATTTAATTTCTTTGTGAACGGTTACTTTTTTCATGATTGGGTTGTATTTTTTCAACTCCAAACGTTCCGCAGTATTCTTTTTGTTTTTCTGCGTAATGTAACGGCTGGTTCCGGGCAATCCGCTTGCTTTATGCTCTGTGCATTCCAAAATTACCTGAACTCTGTTTCCTTTCTTTGCCATTGTATAATAACTTTAAAAATTGCTTACTTAGATTTTAACACCTTCTGCTCTCAATTGTTTTACAACAGTTGCCAATCCGTTTTTATTGATAGTACGAATAGCATCTGCTGACAATTTCAAGGTAATCCAACGGTCTTCTTCTGCGAAGAAGAAACGTTTAGTTTGTAAATTAGGTAAAAAACGACGCTTGGTTTTAATGTTTGAGTGAGAAACATTATTACCCACAATTGGTTTTTTTCCTGTAACCTGACATACTCTTGCCATAACTGTAATTTTTATCGGACGGCAAAGGTAGAAAAGTTTGCCGAAATTCCAAAAAATGTTTTGAAATAGTTTAAAAATTCTACATTTACCTGAACCTATTTACCCGAAAATATTGTTTAATATTTCAGCCAGGCGCAAACCACCGTCAAGCAACTGTTGGTTGAGCTTCCAATAAAACATATAATTGTACTTGTAGCTGAGATGTGAGTTGGCGGGTGTTCTGTCATAAATTTCATCGGCTAATTCATGCGATTGGTAAAACCAATCTTCGAGCGTGCCGCTCTGAATTTGCGCAACTGCTTCTTTGCTTGCAACATCAATATTATCGGCATACTCAGTATAGCTCCATTTTTGATAATCAACCAAGGCATCGTCCCAAATAGCGTGCAGATTGGTTTGCTTGCCAAACCAAAATTCTTCAATATCGTTGCCGCCTTTATCTTCGGGACGACCAACGTGCAACGGCTGATGCAAATCGCCCACGAAATGAATCAGCAAACGCAATGCAACCTCTTTGTCTTCGAGCGAAGCATGATTGTCTTTCAAAATATTTTCCATCGCAGGAATTTGCGAATAAAGACTTTTATGGTCAATGGCTTTTAATGCTTTCACAAATTCGTCTTTGGACAAGTGCCCAGGCAAGTCCACATAATGCCACGCGCTTACTTCTTTCCATTTTCCTGTTGTATCGGATTTGATAAAATCTGCCCAGTTTGCCCAGAATGCTAACGGTTCACGCCCGAATAATTTTGCAATATTTTTTTTTGCTTTTTTGGTTAAATGCCTTTCTGCAATTTCAGCGACAACACGGTGTCCCGTAGTTCCCCATGCAAAAACAGATTGAGAAATGAAAACAAAAGCCACAACAACAGCTATCTTATACAAGCAGTTTTTTATCATGTGAATTAATTTTTATTGATGAAACGACAACTTCATTTTAAGCAATCAAAAATAGAATTAACTGCGCAACCTGTCTGCATTTTTCAATAATTTAATATCGCGGTTGATACCTCGTATCGCAAGAATTAAAACAATGGGAATGGCAATTACAAAAACTGCTGTAATGGCAATGGTGCCACCGCTGTTGGTAACGAAAAAAGTATGAATTTCGTAATAATACAAATAAATCAATACAAGGCTGACAACCAAATTCAAAACGACCAACCACAATTGCTGTTTTCTGTTTTTGTATAAAAAAATAGTAACAAGCGAAAGCACAATCGTTACCACCGTTGTTATCAAAACAGGAATGGAAGGATTGTGCCCGTTTAAAGATATTTGTGCGTGTTGCGTGGTTCCGTTCAGCCAGGTTCCTACATAAAAAGGAAACTTGAAAGATAAGACAGCCAAGATTGCTGCAACAAAAAGCCAAAGGCTTTGAATACGTTGTATCATTTTAATTAAGAATTAGTAATTAAAAATTAATTGAACCCACGATAATATTTATCTGTATTTTGTAATCAAGATAATCTTTAAATCCCTACAAATAAAAGTCTATCTTCTCATTCCTTTCAACGCACCCAAGCCCGGCATCATGCCGCCCATCGGCATTTTGTTCATCATCTTCATCATCTGGCGCATTTGTTCAAACTGTTTCATAAATGCGTTTACTTCGCTCAATTGTTTTCCGGCACCTTTTGCAATTCTGTTTCTGCGCGAAGTATCGATACTGTCAGGATTTGCGCGTTCAAACGGTGTCATGGAACTGATGATTGCTTCCACGCCTTTGAATGCATCGTCGCTTATGTCCACATCTTTAATTGCTTTTCCAACGCCGGGAATCATGCCCATCAAATCTTTGAGATTACCCATCTTTTTGATTTGCTGCAACTGTTCCAGAAAGTCCTGGAAATCGAACTGGTTACGACGGATTTTCTTTTCTAATTTTTTTGCCTGCTCTTCGTTAAACTGTTCCTGTGCTTTTTCCACAAGCGAAGCAATATCGCCCATGCCGAGAATACGCTGCGCCATACGGTCCGGATAAAACACATCGAGTGTATCCATTTTTTCGCCGCTGCTGACAAATTTTATCGGCTTGTTTACCGTGTATTTAATGGTCAAAGCTGCACCGCCGCGCGTATCGCCGTCAAGCTTCGTAAGCACAACGCCTGTAAAATCGAGTCTGTCGTTGAAGGCTTTTGCTGTGTTCACGGCATCTTGCCCGGTCATGGAATCGACTACGAATAATATTTCGTTCGGTTTTACGGCGCGCTTTATATCAGCAACTTCGGTCATCATTACTTCATCCACGGCAAGGCGTCCCGCCGTATCGATAATGATGATATTTTTTGCTTTTTCTTTCGCATACTTTATTGCATTTTCAGCAATGGAAACGGCGTTGTTATTCTCGCGTTCGCTATAAACTTCCACACCTATTTGTTCGCCCAAAACGTGCAGCTGGTCAATAGCTGCGGGACGATAAATATCTGCCGCAACAAGCAAAGGTCTTTTACCTTTTTTTGCTTTAAGATAATTTGCCAGCTTGCCGCTGAATGTAGTTTTACCCGAACCTTGCAAGCCCGCAATCAGCACAATTGCGGGATTCGCATTTGTTTCAAAACTTGCCTCGCTTCCACCCATCAGTTCGGTCAATTCGTCCTGGACAATTTTTACCATTAACTGCCCCGGACTAATCGCGTTGATTACTTTTTCTCCGGTAGCTTTTTCTTTTACTTTATCGGTAAATTCTTTGGCAATTTTATAATTCACGTCGGCATCGAGCAACGCACGACGAATATCTTTAACCGTGTTGGCAATATTTAATTCCGAAATGCGTGCCTCGCCTTTGAGGTTTTTAAACGCACCTTCCAAACGCTCCGAAAGATTATTAAACATCTGTCTTTAATTCAATTTTTTGTTCGCTGCGAAATTAAGATTTTTATGATAAGATAGCCACAGATGCACAGATAGTTTGTATGCCGCAAATTAACACGAAAAATTTATTAGTAAAATTGGTGTATTCGCGGCTTTTAATTCATCTGTGCATCTGTGGCTAAAACTTTAGACTATGCAGTTTTTTCTGCTTCGTCCTCTTCATTACTGAGCGCGTCGCTAAGTTTGTCTTTTGCCGTGTCGAATGCTTCACCTGCTTTTTCTTTGGCGGCATTAAGGGCATCGCCTGCATGGCTTGTGAGGTTTGAAGCCGTTTCTTTTGCCGATTCCCATGCTTCGCCTGCTTTATCGGAGAGTTCCGATGCGGCTTCTTTTGCAGATGCCAAAGCTTCGTTCAGCTTTTCGTCCACATGAAGGTTTTCGTATGTTTCCTCGGCTTTGTCTTTCAGTTGTGATAACGCGTCTTTTGCTTTATCAAAAAAGCTTTTGTGTTCTTCACTCATAGTTTTTGTTTTAAAATTAATAAAGGGACATACAAAGTAAATCAAATTTCTATTGCTACTATTATTCACGCAATTATTTTTTTGTAATCTCACAAAAATAAAAATGCCTCCGGAAAATTCCGAAGGCATTAAACGTATTATATTTCACAAATTATTTTCCCCCTGCTGCACTGTCTGTCGGCAATTTAACTCCCAAATCTTTTAATACTAACTCGTTAAGATTAACAAGAACTTTGGAGTCCGGTACATCAAATATAGCTTGTGGACTTAAAACCAAATTAACCTTACTTGCAGCCACAACTTTTTTATAAGACGCACCAACTTTCTCATAATAAGGACGAGTTAATTCTCCATATTTATTTTGACTTGCCTGCTGAACAGTATTTGACCAATTTGCGAGTGTAAGGTACAATTGCTGAACCTGACCGCGCTCATAATCCAAAGTTGCTTTTGGCTTTTTTGCCAATGAATCTGCCTGATAAGTACTATCTGCTCTCCTATATTGCAATTCATAATTGTCTCTTTGAGGACCGAGAGAATCTCTTTGATAAGATTCCATCTTTGCCTGAAGTGCCTTATACTCGTCAGGTGAAGATTGCATTACATACTGCGTTACTTGGTCAATATCAAATACGCCAATTTTCAATGCCGGAGTTGTCTGCGCCTGAACTTTATTCGCTGCGAAACCTAATGCTGCAATCGCCAATAAGGAAAAAATTACCTTTCTCATTCTCTGTTTTTTATTTTTTTGTTTTTAGTTGTTTAAATTGTTTTTATGAAACGCTGTAAATATATGAACTTAAATTGTTCTGCCAATTTTATTTTGTTTTTACACCTAATGCTTCTAAAACAGCATCGCTTTTATCGAGCTTCGGGTCGGAATATAACAACCCCGTATCCGCATTTTTATAGAAGACCAAATCCCAACCGTTTTTTAATGCCATTTGCTGAATTACGCTGTAAATTTTATTTTGAATAGGCTGAACTAATTTTTCTCTTTGTTGAAATAGTTCTCCTTTATATCCAAAGTATTTTGTTTGCAAATACATTACACGCTTTTCGGCATTGTCCACTTCTATCTGTCGTTTGGATTTCAGTTCGTCTGCCAGCATATATTTCTCCGCATCAAAACGGTTGCTGAGTGAATCGGCATAATGCTTTGAACTGTCCACTTCTTTTTGCCATTTCATCTGCATCAATTGAAGCGTAGTATCGGCATTCGCGTATTCCGGCAATTTGTTCAGAATATACTGCAAATCCACTACTGCATAGCGCTGCGCAAAAGATGTAAACGATACAAAACAAAAGATACTTAGGACAATTGCTTTTTTCATACAAGAAAATTAATCGGGTTCGTAACCAAGCATAAAGGTAAACCTTCCTGCTTTACCGATGCCTTGTCCTTTTTGCAATCTATCTAAACCTATACCGTAATCAAACCCTAACAAACCAAACATTGGCAAATAGAAACGTGCACCCACTCCTATTGAACGTCTTAACTGGAATGGATTGTATTGCTGGAAAGAATACCATCCGTTTGCAGCTTCTGCAAATACCAATCCGAAAATAGTACTTGCCTGGCTCAACGATAACGGATAACGCAACTCCATCGTATATTTATTGAATATAGTAAAGTATTGCGAAGCGCCCGTCTGGTCGGGGTTTTTGCTTGGGTCGGAGTTGTCGTACACAGGATAACCTCTTTGTGAAATAATGTCGTAACCCAAGAAACTATATGTGTTACTCATGCCTGCATCGCCCAACTGGAAACGCTCAAACGGCGACAATGGCATTTTGCGATTGTATCTGCTGATATAACCCATTTTTACCGCAGCCCTTAATACCAGTTGTTTTTTATCCTCGCCGCGCGGCGCCGTAAGCGGCACATACCAGTCGCCTGTAAAACGATATTTCTGATACTCAATAAACTTATATTTTTTCGCCGGGTCGGTCGCCGTTTCCATTGAATTGGTAAATAGCGAATACGGAGGTGTCAGCTGCGCAAACATATTGATATTAGAACCGCTCGTCGGAAACTGTGCACTATTGAGCTGATTACGCTGAATAGTCAAACGCAGATTAATGTCGTTAGATACACCGTTTCTGAAATTGATAAGTTCCGGAGAATAATCAATATTGTAATTGCGCAATGAGTAACGTGTATAACCTAACGACAAACCAATGTTGAAATACGGGTCGGGCCACATCAACTGCTTGTTATATCCCAGACCGATGCTCACAGTTGAGAAAGACGATGTATCGGCAAGCTTGTCCCATTTACCGGTATAGTAATTATATCCGTTTCTGAATTTGCTCGAAGAAAGATTTATACTCAGCCCATTACGATGCTTTCCACCCAACCAAGGTTCAACAAATTGTAAGTTGTAAGAATGATATGAGCGACCGCTACTTTGATAGTTTACAGATAGTGTTTGTCCGTCGCCTGTGGGCAAAGGACTCCAGCCTTTTTTATTAAAAATGTTACGGATAGAAAAATTGTTGAGTGTAATACCCAAAGTTCCGGTAATACCGATACCGCCGCCAAAGCCCGCACTCAATTGCAACTGGTCGGCCGATTTTTCTACAAGATTATAAGTGATATCCACTGTTCCGCTAACCTGGTCGGGCATTGGCACAGGTTGAATTTTTTGCTCGTCAAAGAATTTCAGCATGCTCAGCTTACCAATGGACTGCATGATGTTGCTTTTGCTGAACGGCTCTCCCGGACGAGTCTCCAGCTCTCTGCGGATAACGTGTTCATAGGTTTTGTCGTTGCCGGCAATGTCAATTTTCTTGTTATATGCAATAGGACCTTCGGTAATATTGACCACAAAATCAATTGTGTCGTTATATACACGGCTTTCAATAGGATTTACATTGGCAAACAGATAGCCGAAATCAAGATAAGCGTCTTTTACATTAGCGGTTTGTGCAGCTCCGTCGCCAATTCCCAACTTATTCATCAATTGATTTACATTGTAGGTTTCGCCTTTATGTATATCTAAGATAGAATTAAGTATAGAATCGCTATACACAGTATTACCTACCCATGTAATCTTTCCGAAGTAATATTTTTCGCCTTCCTCAACCTTTATAGCAGCATTGATGTTTCCTTTGGAATTGTAGTAAACCGAATCTTTAACAATTTTGGCATCGCGGTAGCCTCTGGAATTGTAATAAGTAATTAGTTTTTGCTTATCCTCCTGATATTTTGTTTCATTGAACTTTGAAGAGGCAAACGGATTGATATGCACATACGGACTAAGTACGGCTCGGGTTTTGGAGTATGTCAAAAATCCTTTGTCATTCACATAATCTTTAAAAGAGTAATTGGTTGGTTTTCCCCAGCCGGTTGTGTCAAACTTATCGTGCGGCGGATACAATGTAAGACGCGACATTTCTTTCGTATCCTTCATTTGTTTTTTCAGCTTTGCACTTTGGATGGCATCATTACCGAAGAAATCAATTTCATTGACTTTGACTTTTGAGCCTTTATGAATATCGAAATATATTTTTTCGGCATTGGTATATGCAGAGTCTTTAACTTCCGTTATATCAATACTCACGCGCCTGTAACCTTTTTCCGAATAGTATTTACGAATGGCTTCCACTGCACCTCGCTTGGTTGCATCGGTCAAAGCATGTCCGGACACGATGCCCGTTTTCCCTTTTAAATCGTCGGCATTGCTTTTGCTTACGCCACGGAAATAAAATTTGGTTACTTTAGGACGTTCTGTTACATGCAATTCTAATGAAATATTGTTGCCATAAACACCTGTAAGATAATAAGTGATGTCACTGAAAGAGCTTTGCGCCCACAGCTTGCGGATACCCTTTGCCAATTCATCGCCGCCGGGAATAGTTACAAAACTGCCCACATTAATTCCTGAAATAGCCAGCAATACACCTGAAGCATAGGTAGTACCGGTAACAGTAATATGTGCAACTTTATACCGTTGAGGATTAATTTGATTTACAACGGTTTGCAGTTCAGCATTGGAAGAGGCTAATATCTGTTTTGTGAAAGAGGAATCAGTTGTTGTTATTTGTGCACGCACACTTACTGACGACAGAATAATGAGCAGTACAAATATTAATAAACTCGGTTTTCGCATTCAAATCTTTATTGCTGTGATGTATTAGTTTCTGACCCTTTACTTCTAATTATTATTAATAATATATTAGCGTGGCAAATTAGGCGTAATATTCAAAAGTCTTTGTTAAATAAATACATTTTATAATAACTCATATCTTTTTGTAAAGGGCTATTATGAAGTTCTGTTTTATTATTTGTTTCTAATCTGTTCTCCGGTTTTCCCGAAACGCCGCTCCCTGTTCTGATACTCCCACACAGCTTTAAAAAGCTTTTCTTTGTCAAAATCTGGCCATTTGTCATTTGTAAAATATAACTCCGTGTACGCCAACTGGTAAAGCAAAAAATTGCTTACTCTATGTTCTCCGCCCGTTCTTATCATTAGTTCCGGGTCGGGAATATCAACAGTACTCAGGTACTTTTCCAATGTTGATTGATTTACATCATCTGCATTGAGTTTGCCGTTCTGTATATCCATCGCAATATTTTGCACAGCCTTTTCCAATTCCCAACGGCTACTATAACTCAATGCCAACACCAAAGTTAAACCGGTATTATTTTCGGTTTCTTTCAATGCTTCGTTCATTTCCCTTTGCGCCTCCGGCGGCAGCATAGATAAATCTCCGATAACCTTCAACCGTACATTGTCTTTATTCAATTGCGGAACTTCTTTACGGATAGTCTGTACCAGCAACTCCATTAAGCCGGTAACTTCTTCCATCGGTCTGTCCCAGTTTTCGGTACTGAATGCATATAATGTCAAATAACCTATGCCGAGTTCTGACGCTCCCTCCACTACCGAACGCACACTGTTTACGCCGTGATAATGCCCGTATAAGCGGTCTTCGCCTTTTTCCTGCGCCCACCTGCCGTTGCCATCCATAATGATGGCAATATGCCGGGGCAGTTTTGTAAGGTCGATTTTTTCTTTATATCCGTTATCCATCTTTACGCAAAAAGCATGAGTGCGCAAATGTAATGAAATAATCTTTTTATTACCGTCCGTTTTCATAGCAGTCAGGTACACATTTAATATTATTTTGTATTATTTTAAAAAAAACGGTGTAACATTTGAACACTTTCCGCTACCAATAAAGAAAAACTTTTCCTTCGTCAAGCACTATTCTTTACTTTTAAGTCTTAAACAAACCAAAATAAAATGGAATCAATTATATCCATCAAAAATTTAGAAAAATCCTACGGCACAAAACAAGTGCTGAATAACATTAACCTCGACGTTTACGCCGGACAGGTTTTGGGCTATATTGGTCCCAACGGAGCAGGCAAAAGCACGACCGTGAAAATTTTGTGCGGATTGATTAACGATTTTTCCGGCAGCGTAACCATCAAAGGCGTTGATTTGAAGGAAGAACCGATAAAAGCAAAAAGCCTCATCGGTTATGTGCCGGAATCTGCGGAACTGTACGACGTGCTTACGCCGAGAGAGTTTCTGTCGTTCATCGGAAATCTCTATGAAATGGATGAAGCCGTTTGCCAAAACAGAATTGTGCGCATCATGTCGGCATTCGGATTGGAGAATAATCTTGACCAGCGCATGGAAAGTTTCAGCAAAGGCATGAAACAAAAAGTATTGATTGCTTCGGGCATTTTACATAATCCCGACATTATTATTTTGGACGAACCTTTGAGTGGTTTGGACGCCAACAGCGTTATTATTATCAAAGATTTAATCAATCGTTTGGCGAAAGAAGGCAAAACCATTTTCTATTGCAGCCACATGATGGACATTGTAGAAAAAGTGAGCGACAGAATTATTTTAATCAATAACGGAAGCATCATTGCCGATGGAAGCATCGAAGAACTGAAGCAGCAAAACGGCAACCAAAGTCTTGAACAAATTTTCTCCAATCTTACCAATGTAAATGTGGGCGAGGCTTCCAACGATTTGATGAACGCTTTTAATTAAAACCAAACTGATGAATTTTATCAATACATTTTTATTGCGCCTGGCAATGTTGCCACAAAGTTTGTACGAGAAATTGGGCGTAAATACTTGGCAGCTTTACACCATTCTGCACACAAAACTGACGATGGACAACCGCCGCCCGATTTCGTTCCGTTCCATGGGAAGACAAAGGCAGCAAAAAGAATCCAACAATTCGGCTATCGCAACAGCGTTCGTGAGCTTGCTGATGGGTTGCCTTTTCCTGATGGCTTTCACACTCAAGGAGCAGGAAACGCAAATGACGCTTTATTTCGGCATGATGATTTTTATGCTCGCATCCATTTTGATTTCCGATTTTACTTCTGTGTTGATTGATGTGCGCGACAATTATATCATTCTTCCAAAACCCATTAGTGACCGAACCGTAGTGCTGGCGCGGGTTTTACATATTATGCTGCACGTACTGAAAGTGGTTATTCCTATGTCGCTACCCGGAATTATTTGTGTTGCCATCATGTACGGAACTATTACCACATTGATTTTTATCGTGATGGTTTTTTTCTGCACATTGTTCACACTGTTTTTAATTAACCTCATTTATGTGCTGATTTTAAAAATTGTTCCACCTGAAAGATTTAAAACCGTTATCAGCTTTGTACAAATATTGCTGGCGATTGTTGTATATGGCGGCTACCAGGTAGTTCCGAGAATGATTAACAAAATGGATTTTGATTTCTCACAAATCCAATATATTTACTTATTGCCGCCCTATTGGTTTGCCGCAGCAATTAAAGCAATCAGTACATTTTCTGCGACGCATACGGAATTGATTTCGGGCGTTCTTGCATTTGTATTTCCTGTTGTTGCCTTATATGTTATGATTCGCTTTTTGGCGCCGTCGTTCAACAGAAAAATCAGCGAAATAAATACAGTTTCGGACAACGCTCCAAAAACTGTAACAAAAAATAATACAGTTACAAAAAAGTCCTATTCACAAAGGCTTGCAGACGTTTTAATGAAAGACAAAACCGAGAAAACAGGCTTCTTATTCAGCTGGAAAATCGGTAGCCGCAGCAGAGATTTTTATATGAAAGTATATCCTGCATTCGGTTACTTGATTGTTATGTTTTTTGTATTCTTTTTCAACAAACAAAAAGGACAACCGATAGATTATTCGCATATCAGCGCTACAAGTCATATCGTGAAATATGCAACTATTTTCATCATCTATTTTACGGGATATATTTTGCTTACTGTGCTTGCGCAAATTTCTTTTTCTGACAAATACAAAGCTTCATGGCTGTTTTATACAACGCCTTTGCGCGAGCCGGGAAAAATTTTGTCAGGAACTTTCAAGTCGATTGTGATGAAATTTTATTTCCCGGTTGCATTGGCATTAACGCTTTCAGCCATTGGCTTATTCGGCTGGCAATTGCTGCCCAATTTGTTCCTTGCTATTTCAAATGTGGTACTGAATGTCGGTATTATATTTTATTTCGGTAATCACGATTTTCCTTTTTCATCGCCGCAAAATATGAATGCGAAGAGTGGTAACTTTATGAAAAATATGTTTCGTCTTGTATTGATGGGCATTTGCGGTGTAGTGCATTATTTTATTTTTCCGTTCACAATCGTTGTAATGATAGCTTTGATTTTATCACTGATTGCAAATTGGCTGCTACTTGATAGCGTCAAAAAAATAAGTTGGGAGAAAATAAGCGCAAATGAAGATTAAGTAAGGTTACAAAATAGATAATCCGCTCTTTGCGGAGCGGATTATCCAAATAATATTTCCGTAAAAAACTAAAACCTTATTTTACTGCTTCGTGTTCAACATCGGTAATGCTGCTCGGTGTTTTCGCACTCTCGGATTTTTCGTTTTTAGCCTCATTGAAATCGTTTACCATTCCTTTTTTAGCATCGTTAAATTCGCGCACGCCTTTTCCAAGCCCGCGCATCATTTCCGGTATTTTTTTACTGCCAAAAAGTACTAATAATACGATAGCAATGACCAATATTTTTTCAAAACTAAGTTCGCCCATGATTTTCTTTTTATAAGAATGAAAGTAAGTTTGAAGCCTCAAAGATAATCACATTTCCCGTTTTTCCCGATTTAATTGCAGAATTTAACATCAGCCGGATTATTTCCTCTTTGATTTTTTCGGAGGTGTATCCTGCGAAATCATATCATAATCGTCGCTGCCGTATTCTTTTATCTGCTTGCGAATTTCTTCTTCGGTTTTCTGTTGTTCGTCCAAATCGGGCATCAGCGTGTTCCAGTTTTCGCCGCCGGGATTATTGTAATCAGACTTTACGATTCTGCCTTTAAATTGCCTCAAATCAAACAGTTCATCAAATGGCATTTTTGTGCCGGGTGCCTGTGTATTGTAAGCTTTGTATTTTGTAAGAATGGAACGCAGGTCGGGAAAATAAATCCAAAACAAAGGATGTTCGCTGTTCGGTATTACTTCGCCTGTGGATAATTTAAACGGAATAACCGGCGCAATACCAATGATGCGTACCATCATTCGCCCATAATTTTTATCGTAAAACCAGTCTTCTTTTAAACGAAATGTGTAAATAGAATCCAAATCAACTGCTTTGTTGCGCACCTGATAACCTGTAATATTTCCATCCATATCAAGTGTTGCGGAAGTATCCAGACCATTGCCCATAGTTTCCTTTACTTTTTGCGGTGTCAACGGCGTTGTAAACCGGTCGTCCTGTGCATCAAAAGCCGTTAACCGGTTCGCATTGATTGCTTTTAAAATAACGGCAATCAACGGCTGTGCACCAAAATCGTCCATCGCGTACATCATGGTTCTGTTTTGCGGCTTACGCGTATTCACATCTTCCCATACACGCACATTGTAAGCGATATCTTCCTGTCGTACGCGCGGATAAGCAAGCGCATTACTTTGCTGATAAGGCGCTTGTACGTATGGAAAATCGTTGCGCAGCGACATTTTACCTTGCGGCAAGGTATTATTATCGGGAATAACCGTTACCGGCAAACTATCGGCTTTACCCTGAGAAAAAAAGTTGGGACGCAACTTAGTCGGCAGCGTATTATTTGTTTGCGCAAACAAAGGCGATGCTAAAACCGGCAAAACCGCCAAAGTCAAAACGATATATAAAAATTTCTTTTCTTGCATCATTATCAACTATTTTTTAGACGCTTTGGGCGGAATATCTATTACACAACGAAACCCGATATAGGAACGGGCAGAATCCATATACTCGTAACTTCTGGCATTAACCCGAATGTCTATTGCCGGGTCTTTCCAGCTACCGCCGCGCACGGTTTTTCTTTTTAAATCAGCAGCATCGGCGCTTGTTGCATTAATACTAATGTTGGGATTAAAATCATTGTCATACACCTGATAGCCATTTACAAAACTCGTAGAAGTCCACTCCGCTACATTACCCGACATATTGTACAAACCGTAATCGTTGGGGAAATAAGAATCTACACGTGCAGGATATAAAGCACCGTCGTCGGTGTAATTGCCTCTGCCGTCTTTAAAATTCGCCATGATGCAGCCTTTATTATTTTTCAAATAATTGCCCCATGGATAAAGGAAATTATTGTGCCCGCCGCGCGCTGCATATTCAAATTCTGCTTCTGTAGGCAAGCGGTAAACATTGCCCGAAGCCAATTTTTTCCTTCCTAAATATTGGTTCAGATAATTAGTACGCCAATGGGCAAAAGCCGTTGCCTGCCGCCACGTAACGCCAACTACGGGATATTGCGCGTAAGCAGGATTGGAAAAGTAATCGCGTACCATGGAGATATTGTATGAATAATCGAAGTCTTTTATCCAAACCAAAGTATCGGGATAAATAGGAACGCTGTATGTGTAAATGAAGTTCTTTCTCGGCTGGTCGGGATGATGCGCCGCAGCATTAAAATCGTAACCGTGCGCTGTGTAAACCAATTTTTTCGGGTCTATTTCGGGCTGGTTGTTCAGCAAATCTTCCGGCGGCAACATCAGACCTGTAAGCCTACCGAGAATGGCTGAATCTTTCCAGTTTATTTTTTTTGCTTTGGTCCAATCAACAGTTGTGTCTCCGTCTTGCGACACATGTACATAACCTAATTCAACCGCAGCAATGGAATCACGTACCCAATTGACAAACTGATGATATTGTGCATTGGTTACTTCATATTTGTCCATCCAAAAACCATTAACAGATACACTGCCGCCGCCCGCGAGTTGAAACGACCCTGTTGGCACATACACCATATTCGATGGTAAATCCATTCCTTTGGGAACAACGCCGTATTTGGCGCCATGCACTACTCCATCGTCCAGCCCTGTGGCTGTGGACATTTTGGCTTTACAGCCTGCAAACATTGCTGCCGCAGACAACAAAAGCGCACCGTAAAAATTCAATTTGATTTTACTCATATTCAAAAAAACCGTCGCCGACGTTTAGTAAAAACGAAACAGTGCGTGTATTATTGTATCGGGCACAAAAGTATTGAAGAATTTCCCGATTCAAAATAAACCTTACCGTTTTCAAATTCCTTATAAAAAATCATAGTAAAATATTGTTGCTTTGTTATATGCAAATGCGAGGTATTCTTTCAATATTCATTTTTCTTTTGATTGGCATTTCGGGCTTTTGCCAAAAGCTGGAAATGCAGTTGGACAGTATTAATCCTATTTTGAAAAATGATTCGCATGGAGATTCCATTCGTAAATACCTTTCTGTTACAATGTATAGCTATCCCACTCCTGCTTATTATTCAGATGTAAAAAACTACAAAACCAAATTAAAAGAACCATATTTGGGAATGTCTGCATTTTATTCCAATAAATTACTCGTAAATCCTGCATTTGCAATAGAAAAAATTCCTGCGATTTTAAAATATCAAAACGATTCTTCCTTTGGAGATTCTCATGGATTTGATTCCTATTCAGGTAAATATGCCATTCCGATTTTTGATTCTTCTGGAATTATCATTACAGTGAATGGTATTAATCAGGAAAATGCTGATGAATATGAATTTCGCGTGCTGGAAAACAACACAAAAGTTGTTTTACCCTGGACAACTCCGAAACACTTTTGGAAAGCTTATTGGATGACAAAAATTGCCGACCCAAAAAAGATTGATACCGTAACAGCTTATCTCGGGCAGTTCAAAGATGAATATGGGAAAGCATTAATTTTTCAAGTAAGAAGAAAAGATATGCCCGATGTGATTCAGGCTTCCATGTCCGCGCTTTGGGTAAGCAGAACACCGAAAGTTGTAGGCATTTTTACCTTTTCTCAACTATATGATTTTCTCCGGCTTTTCAAAAAACAATGGATGCCCAATAAAGCGATGATGAGTATGCAGGATTGGACACACGATAAAACATTACTACATCTTAAACATCAATTTCAATCAAATGAAAACAGCATCATTTTTTATCTTGACGATGTTGTTAGTACGAAAGATGCGATTGAATACAATGTGGTACAAGGCAACGATAGCACAGGCTGGCGTTCCAATGATTTTGATTTAAATTTTATTTGGCTCAAAAATCTTTCACCGGGCAACTATCAACTCAAAATACGTTACAGCGTTCAACGGCAAAATATGTGCATTTATCCGTTTACAATCAAAGCTGCGTGGTATCAAACAGTTTGGTTTAAGATTGGATTAATATTGCTTTCTTTTTTGATTATCGGTTTTATTTTACTGGTGCTGCGCTCGCGCAATCAGGCAAGGAAAATAAAAACGGAGAACGTGCAAAAACAACTGGTACAAACCGAATTGAAATCCATTCGTTCGCAGTTCAATCCGCACTTTGTATTTAATGCTTTGAGTTCTATTCAAGGCTTGATAACCAAAAATGATTCGGAAAATGCTTCTAAATATTTAATCGAGTTCGGCGACCTCATGCGCGATTCGCTCAAAGCAAGCAACAGCGAATTTGTAAGCATTTCAAAAGAAATAAAGATGCTGGAAAATTACCTGAATCTGGAAAAGCTGCGCTTTGGTTTTACTTATCAAATTATTACAGATGAAAATATAGACATCAACGCTGTTGAAATTCCGAGCTTACTTCTGCAACCTTTGGTAGAAAATGCTGTAAAGCACGGCATATCTGCATTACAAGAGAAAGGAAATTTAACAGTGTCTTTTAAAAAACAGAAAGATGATATGATTGTTTCTGTAACGGATAACGGGAAAGGGTTTTCTGAAAATATAGAAACAAAAGGCTTCGGGGTTCAATTGACGAAAGACAGAATCAGGTTGCTGAATCAAACTTTGCATCAGCAGCAAATCACATTTTCCATTGTGAAGAACAACAACACACAAGTAATCATTCATTTTAAAAACTGGTTGATATGATACGCGCCGTAATCATTGACGATGAAAAAAACAATATTGATAATCTCACAGGATTGTTGAAAAAATATTCACTAAATGTAGATGTTATCGGAATTGCAACCAATGCAGATGACGGCGTACAAAAGATTCTCGAAACCAATCCGGACTTATTGTTTCTCGATATTCAGATGCCCGACAAAAACGGCTTTGATGTGTTGCGTGCATTGCCGCATCATCAGTTTGAACTCATTTTTGTTACGGCTTATGACCAATATGGCATACAAGCCGTGAAGTTTGCGGCGATTGATTATTTACTTAAACCCATTAATCCCGAAGAACTGAAAATTTCCATTGCAAAAGTGGAAGAAAAATTAAGCCGAAAGAAAGCAAATCTTCAATTGGAAAATTTGCTGGAACTCATTAAAAACAAAGATTCCAAGAAAGAACATAAGCTCGCATTGGCAACTACAAAAGAAATACGATTTGTAAACACAAGCGAAATTATTCGTTGTGAATCATCTAACGCTTACACAACTTTTTATTTATCCGACGGCAAAAATATTATGGTGTCCAAACCGATTTTTGAGTACGAAGAATTGCTGACGGAATATGGTTTTATTCGTTGCCATCAATCACATTTGGTTAATAAGAAATTTATCAAAAGCCTGATCAGAGAAGACGGCGGTTACTTATTGTTGGAAGATGATACACAAATTCCCATATCAAGAAACAAGAAAGAAAATGTGTTGAAAGCATTGACGACACTCAACAAATAATTATTCAATTAAAAATAATAAAAATGAAACAGCTATTATTCGCAACAGTACTGCTGCTCTGCATTTCAGCAAACGCGCAATCAAATTTGCCTTTGGCAATCGAAGACCCGAAAATGGATGCTTATCTGCAAAACCGAAAGTCCGCAACGCTAAGTATTCAAATTAATAACCTGCCGGATAGTATCAAAAAAACAAAGATTACGTACACGCTTGTGTGTTTCGGTTCGGATTTTCAGGTAACAAAATATACACATACAAATGCGAACGGGTTCGCAAAAATTATTTTAAATCAAAACTTTCCTTATCAACAAATATGGTTAAGTGTGGGAGATTATTTGTACACGGGCGCTTATGTAAACAAAGACCTGACAGTAATAATTGATGCAGATAAAATAAAAGATAAAGACGGCGTTTTTCTTATTGGCAACGGCGTTACTTATTCGGGCACAGATGGCGAACTCAATACCGTAATCAATAAACATACTTTGTACAAAAGAGAAGAACAAAACAATCTCAACGACAGGTTGCGCGAACTATGCCAATCGCGTCGAAAGCTAAGCGTAGACACTTTCCAACAAAAAACGGATTCAATTTTACAGGCGCTTACCAAAATTGACAACGCATTTATTCTTCAATATCCAAAGTATGATTGGGCAATTCAAAACGAAGTCGCATCAGGCTTCTACGGAGAATTATGCACTTCTTATTGGGGAGATAAAATGCCCGAAAATTTGTTTGCTGAAATAAATAAACATAAGCCTTATTTTACGAGCAATGACGGCGTTTTGTTTTATCGCTATTTTCATACATATATCACATCCGCACCCGACAATCGAGCTGTGGTTTTTCATCAAAACGAGCTTATGAAAAATTATGCCCATTACAACGCGGAACAAAAAGCAGTGCTCGATTCAATAAATTATTATAACAATTTGCCGCAGGAAGAAAAGAGCAAACATTCATCATCGACGACTATACTAATGCAGAAAGAATTTAATCTTTTTCCACAGGAAATAGAAGCAATGAACATTAACAAGAACATTAAAATAATAGACAGCCTTTTCCCGCAACCAAAATCCGACGTATTAAAAACATTTTTTCTTGATGATGGTAAGAATGAATTTGCATTGGTTTACCCTGAGATACTGAACAGCACAAAAACCGGATGGTGTAAACAGCTCGTTGCAAATGAGCTGAACGAAGCGACCATCAAACAAAAAAGTATTGACAGTTTGCTGGCATCTGCAAAGCAACTAAAAGGTTCGGACAATTTCATTGGAAAGCCTTTGGAAACATTACCATTCGGTGCCGCGTTGTATCAATTGGACAGCGTTAAAAATGTAGATGATTTGATTCTCAATCTTAAATCAAAATTTAAGGACAAAGCATTGGTTATCGATTTTTGGGCAACTTGGTGCGCGCCTTGTTTGCAGGAATTGCCTTTCAGTAAAAAGCTGCACGAAGCGAATAAAGATTTACCTGTCGAGTACATTTACATTTGCACAAACACCGCATCCAATATCAATGTTTGGAAAAACAAAATTGCAGAACTCCAATTGCCCGGTACACATATTTTTATGGATGAAAAAATAGTAAGCGCATTAAAAAGCAGCTTCAACAATGCCGGTTCCGGTTTCCCGACTTATGTGGCAATAGGCGTCGACGGCAAGCTGCGCACAAAAGCCATTCAATGGATGCAGTCTTTGGACAGAGCGGGATTGAAAAATGCGACAGGACTTTGAATCTGTAAGTTTTGAAAACTCATAGATTTATTTTCCCACTCCCTTTCAACTCAAAGGGGTATTTTACTTCCATCAAAAACAAGCCATGCGCGGGTGTTGAGAAATCGGCATTTGTGCAGTTTTTGCTTTCGATAATATTTTTAAATTCATCTAAGGAAATAGAGCCTCGCCCCACTTTCAGCATTGTACCTACTAAAGCGCGTACCATGCCGCGTAAAAAGCGGTTGGCTTCCACACGGTAAACAAGGCATTCGTCTTTTTCAAACCAAAGGGAATTTTTTATATCACAAATAAATGTATGTACCTGCGTGTTTCGTTTGGAAAATGTAGTAAAATCTTTGTATGATTTAAGAATGTCCGCAGTCTGTTGCAGCTTGTCTTTATCAAGTTTAAACGGATAAAAATATGCTCTATCTGCCAAAAAAGGATTTTTTTCGAAATACAAATAATATTGATATACTCTTGATGCAGCGTCAAAACGCGAATGCCGATCTTCTCCTACTTCACAGAGGTTTTTCAATACAATATCATTCGGCAAAATTGCATTGAGATTGTATAAGATTTTTGGGGAAAGAACGATATCCGTATCGAAATGAAAAAAATTTTGCAAGGCATGAACTCCGGCATCCGTACGAGACGAAGTGGTAAGACTCACAGATTTCTGAAGAAATGTCTGCAATGCTTTTTCAACTTCGCCTTGGATAGTTGCCATATTCGGTTGCGATTGGAACCCTTTGTATGCAGTGCCTTTATATTGAAGTTCTAAAAAATAACGAGGCATCCGCAATTATTGATTAAGCATGTCGGTAAAGCGCTTTTTGAAATAGTTGTCGAGCAACTGGCTTTTCAAAGAAGCATAATTTTCTTTGTCGGAAACATTGCCATAAACATCCTGATAAAGAGCAAAACGTCCTGCATCAGACAGAAACAAAGTTCCTAATTGCTTTACTTGCTGTGTAGTAATACATTTCCCTTTTAAAGACTTGTCCACAAGCGCCAGCATAGCATCGTCATTACTTTTGCCAATCATTTTCTTTTGCAGCTTAGCCAACTCTTTGTCCGACACCGGATTGTCGCAGGGCGTAGCCGCCGCCGATGTTTCAATTGACTGAGAAGCAATATTATCGTCCGCGCTTTTTATGTCTGTATTATCTTTTTTATAAAATGGGTTGTTTACATCTTTGGAAGTGTCTCCGGCAGCATCGCTGTTGGCTTCCATATTTAATAAATTTTCCTCCCGCTGTTTTTTATTTCTTTTTTGATGTTTCGACGGAGTGTTGCTGCTTTCAACGGTATCACCGCTATCTGTATTAGTAAACAAAGCCAAACTATTATTATTACTCTGCTCCGTTTTCGAACTTGATGATTCATCTTCATTATCGCCGGAAGCATTTGCTGTTTGGGGCTGCGCCGATACTTTCCCCGGAATCACAATTTGTACTGTATCTGTCGAACGGGTATTGAACAGGACAAAAGTCATTTGCTGACTGCCACCGCTGTTGGTTTCGGACGATTTGATAACACCATATGTTTCATTCGTATCGCCCAAATCGCCGGCTTTCAGGTTACTGTCCGTAGATGCCGCAATCACAGCTTTGGTATCTTCCTGCGGATTTTTTCCAAAATTATCGGCAACTGTTTTTTCTACCGGAGCGCTCATAACCGCTTTGGGTGTCGCTGCAACCGCCGGTTTGTTCAAAGTTGAATCGTTTGCTGCCGAAGAAAGCATATCTCCAAAAGCGGAAGATGTCTGCGTACTGTTCTGCTGTGGGTTTGCAGAAGCTGTATTAGTCTCCGCCGTATTTGTTCCAATGTATTGGTCTTCCAATGTGGTAACTCCGCCGGATGCAACAAATTTCCGGGACTGAAGGTCTAACAAGCCTAAATTGCCCTCATCGTTTTTTTGCAAAGAATATCCCACATCAGCATTATTTACCACACAGGTAAAATTTTGCTCCGGTGCAGATTGTTTTGGGAAACCTATTCTTAAATTATAGCTCCCGTTTTTCAGCTTGGGAATAATTAAATAACCAATGGTAGATGAACTATATACTTTACTATTGAGAATAACGTAAAAGGGCTGTTTACTTTTTGCCTGTATATATATAAAATGATTGCTGTTGACATCTTGCGCATGAGCGGCAAAATCAAACGCACAAAGGAACACAACAAGTGATAAGATAATCTTTTTTAACAAAGTATAATTCATGTAGTCTTTAATTTCAAAACAAAAATAGTTGCATACACCGAGTTACCAACAAAACTTATGCTAAATTTAATGCTGAAGCTTTTCTCCATAAGCCAAATCGCCGGCATCGCCCAATCCGGGAATAATATAACCTTTTTCATTCAGCACAGTATCTATGTCTCCGCACCAAAGACAAATATCCTCTCCCAGAACCTCTTTCAATTTTTCAATTCCCCGTGTACAGGCAATCGCGGCTACAATATAGATTTTTGAAGGCGTACCCAATTTTTTTAAAGCAACAATCGTTTTCGCAAGAGAAGTTCCCGTTGCCAGCATAGGGTCTGAAATAATCAATACGCGGTTTTCGATGGACGGGCTGCTTACATAATCCAACACAATGTCAAAACTACCATCAGCGTTATGCTTTCGAAACGCCGATACAAAGGCATTATCCGCTTTATCAAAATAATTGAGCACTCCCTGGTGCATTGCCAAGCCTGCACGCAAAATGGTAGCAACAATAGGCTGCTCACTCAATATCTTACTCCTGTGAATACCCAACGGCGTTTGCACTTCGGTCTCTTTCCACGGCAATAATTTACTGATTTCAAATGCCGCGACCTCTCCTATTCGCTCCAGATTCCGGCGGAAACGCAACCGGTCGTCATGCACTTTTACATCACGCAATTCGCTTACCCAGTTACTTACAAGGCTGTGTTTTTCGCTTAAATTCACTATCATGCAGCTAAGATAATTGATATTTATGAATAAAGATTTTAAACGCCTAACAAGTTGCTGAAGCGGGATTATTTTACCGATATTTAAATTTTCGTTACCAATATATAAATGAATCTTTATCTTTGCAGATGGGTGTATGGTATCTACTCAGTTGATTAAGTATTTTTGATAGAACTTGTTAAGTGTAATTTTTTTCCACTTAAAGGTGTTCTATATTATTTTTTTATTATTTCATAAAGGTATTACGACTATACCTGTGTTGTAGATTAAGTCATTCCGGGTTCACAAGAAGGTTTATTAAATGGCAATAAAACTTTTATAACAACGAGGCGAATGCAGAAGAATTTAAAAACAAAAATTGCCGAGTTTAAAGATGCGACAGCAATTAAAGAAAAAGGGCTTTACCCTTATTTCCGTGCTATCGAATCGGGGCAAGACACAGAGGTGTATATTAAAGGCAAAAAAGTATTGATGTTTGGTTCCAATTCCTATTTAGGACTGACCAGCCATCCCAAAATCAAAGAAGCGTCTATGCTTGCCGTAGCAAAATATGGTACAGGCTGTGCAGGTTCACGCTTTTTGAACGGCACACTTGACATTCATATTGAATTGGAAAAGCGGCTGGCAAAGTTCGTGGGCAAAGAAGATGCGCTGCTTTTCAGCACAGGTTTTCAGGTAAACCTCGGAGTACTTTCCAGCATTGTCGGTCGCAATGATTACTTGATTCTGGATGAATATGACCATGCTTCCATTATCGACGGTTCTCGCTTGTCTTTTGCAAAAACATTGAAATATCGCCACAACGATATGGAAGATTTGGAAGCCAAGCTCCGGCAGCTTCCCGATAATATTGTTAAGCTAATTGCAGTTGACGGAATATTTTCCATGGAAGGCGATATTGTAAAATTACCCGAAATTGTAGAACTCTCTAAAAAATACGGCGCCAATATTTATGTAGATGATGCGCACAGTCTCGGCGTCATTGGTTTCAAAGGCGCGGGCACAGCTTCGCATTTCGGCTTGACGGACGATGTGGACATGATAATGGGAACATTCAGCAAATCATTTGCATCGCTCGGCGGTTTTGTAGCTGCCGATGCCGAAACAATCGATTATCTGAAGCACCGTGCACGTTCTGTGCTTTTCAGCGCGAGCATGACACCGGCTTCCGTTGCAAGCGTAATTGCAGCTTTGGACATTTTGGAATCGGAACCCGAACATATAGAAAGATTGTGGGACAATACAAACCATGCTAAAAAATTACTGATAGATGCAGGTTTCGACATCGGACCAACCGAAAGCCCTATTCTTCCTATTTATGTAAGAAATCCGGATAAGACTTTTCTGCTTACCAAATATTTGCTTGAAGAAGGCATCTTCGTCAATCCCGTTGTAGCGCCTGCAGTTCCGCCCGACGATTCACTGATTCGCTTTTCGTTAATGGCAACACATACTTTTGCACAAATTGAAGAAGCAGTAGAGAAAATTTCAGGTGTAGCAAAGCGCATCGGCATTGAATCAAACCATGTGCTGTCTCAAAAATTCGCTTAACCGAATAATACGAGTAAAGTTTGTTCAAAAGCTATTTTGAAATACATTTGCATAGTAACAATAACCGGAATTGCCTAAGTTCGTTTGTCATTAAAATAACGAGAACTTAGGCAATTTCATCTTTTAAACCACAAACAAATTTTTTCGGAATGAAGAAAATAGTGCCTGCAAATTCAGCAAAGCAATTGAAACTGTTTGTAGATTTTCCACACGATTTGTACAAAAACGACTCAAATTATGTTCCCGAATTATTCATTGCACAAAGAGATTTGTTGACGCCGGGCAAGCATCCTTTTCACGAAAATGGCGAAATTCAAAAATTTCTTGCTTATGACGAAGACAAAATTGTAGGAAGAATTGCCGCAATCATCAACAAAAACCACAATAAATATTACAATAGCAACGACGGCTTCTTCGGTTTTTTCGATTGTATCGATGACAGCGAAACTGCCAGGCTTTTATTTGATGAAGCTGCAAAATGGCTGAAAGACAAAGGCGTTACGGGGAAAATAATAGGACCGGTAAACCCTTCAACTAATGAACCTTGCGGTTTACAAACCGAAGGCTTCGATAGTCCGTCAAAAATAATGATGACCTACAACGCACCCTATTATCAGCATTTGGTAGAAGAAAACGGTTTCACAAAGCAAACGGATATTTTGGCTTACCAGTTTCTAAAAGCCACCTACAACGATACCCGTATGCGGCGACTGCACGATTTGATGCAAAAACGTTTGCACGACCGCAACATTACCATTCGCAAAATCAATATGAAAGATTTTAAGAATGAAGCCGCAAAAATCAAAGGCGTCTATAATTCGGCCTGGGATAAAAATCTTGGTTTTTCGCCGCTTACAGATACAGAATTTGCCTACATGGCAAAAGATATGAAACTGGTGCTTGACCCCGACTATTGCGTTGTAGCAGAGCATGAAGGTAAAATTATAGGATTTGCCCTGGCTTTGCCGAATATCAATGAAACGCTGATAAAAGTGAAACGCGGACGATTATTTCCCACAGGAATTTTCAAGTTACTTACAGGAAAAAACAAAGTAAAATCTTTGCGCATTCTGCTGCTTGGGGTAGTGGAAGGTTACCGCAAAGCGGGCATTGAAATGAATTTTTATTCAACTATTATTGACAATGTTGTCAAAAGCAATCGCATCGAAGAGGTAGAAGCATCATGGATTTTGGAAGATAATTTGCTTATGCGCAAAGCTATTGAAGACATCAACGGAAAAATTTACAAACGTTACAGAATTTACGAAAAACAAATATGAGTGAAAAAAGATTGCTGATAACCGGCGCAAATGGCTTTGTGGGTTCGCATTTGGTCGAAATGGCATTGCAAAAAGGCTATAAAGTATTTGCCGCCGTGCGCAAAAGCAGCAATCTTGATGCACTCAAAGGGTTGAACATTTCGTATGTTTATCCCGATTATTTTAATGAAGAGAAATTAATTGAACTTCTCAAAGAAAATAATATCACACACATCGCACACGTTGCGGGAACTACCAAAGCAAAAACGCAAAACGATTATAACAAATCGAATGCACAACTCTCTGTAAACCTTGCCAATGCCGCTTTACAGGCAAATAAAGATTTGCAGAAATTTGTTTTTGTAAGTAGTCTTGCGGCAATGGGACCTTCGGAAAATAATGAATTGATTACAGAAAATTCCGTTGCACATCCCATTACTTTTTACGGAAAAAGCAAATTGCTTTCCGAACAGGAATTAACTAAAATAAATTCGCTCCCTTTAATTTCCCTTCGCCCGACAGCAGTTTATGGACCAAGAGAAAAAGATTTGCTGATGATTATTCAAATGGTCAAAAAAGGCTGGGAACTTTACATTGGCAAAGCACCGCAACAATTGACATTTATTCATGTTACGGACGTCTGCAACGCTATTATTCTTTCATTGGAAAGCGGCAAAAACGGCGGAGCCTATATTCTTACCGATGGCAACAATTATGACCGTTACGAGTTTGCCAATATCGCAAAAAATATACTGCATAAAAAAACAATCAAGTTGCATATTCCCAACTCACTGGTTACATCCGGCGTTACTTACATGGAAAAATTGTTTCCTCGCCGAAATTCTATTCTGAACAAAGACAAATTGCAGGAACTTACATCCGGCTGGCAATGTAACATTGATAAAGTAAAAGAGGATTTAGGTTTTACACCTGAATACAATTTACAAAGCGGCTTACAGCAAACAATTGACTGGCTGCTTAGCAGTAAGCAATTATAGCAGCAATCAATCAGGAACTTTGTCGGTTTCTTGTAATAAACTTAAAAACAAAGTTAAACGCTTGTTTAATTTAAACAATTGTTTAACTTTGCAGCCGATTTGTATAAACCCTTGTAAGGCGCTTAACTTATCAAAGAAATGCTGATACATAAAATCATCTCGACCTTTTTCGGAGTCGGCTTTGTAAAGAAAGGCGGAGGAACTGTTGCAGCGCTTATCACGGTTTTAATTTGGTATGGGGTTTCAACAAAACTCGATATTGGTATTTTTACACAAATCATTATCATCGTCGTTCTTTTTGTATTGGGCGTATGGAGCAGCAATAAAGTAGAAGCCATCTGGGGCAAAGACAGCTACCGTGTAGTGCTGGACGAGGTTTTAGGAATGTGTGTTGCTTTATTTGTGATTCCGGTAACATGGCAAACGGCATTGGCGGCATTGATTTTGTTCAGGGTGTTTGACATTGCAAAACCCTTCTACATCCGCAGGATGGAAAAATTCCCGGGTGGTTGGGGCGTTATGGCAGACGATGTATTGGCCGGCATTTATGCGAATATTATTTTACAATTAATACTTGTGTTTCATTTGTTATAGATGATTACTTTTTTAAAAGCGCAGGCATCTGCAATAGGTTCAACGGCAATAGATTTTATCACAACAATGCTTTTGGTAGAATTGATTGGCGTACCCAAAATTGAAGCAAGAGTTATCGGGTTAATTGTGGGTGGCGCAGCTAATTTTTTTGTAAACAAAAAATGGGTTTTCGAAAAACACAATAAAGTGGCAATAAGACTGGTAAGATATATCTTAGTATGGGGCGGAAATTTTTTGCTCAACTACTACGGTTACAGAGCAATGTTAATTGCATTTCCGGCGCTGCCTTATTGGGTTTCAATGGCAATTGTGGCAACAACAGTCGGTATATTTTATAATTATCTTTTGCAAAGAAGATTTGTTTTTAAATAAGAAACGCTTACATGAATTTTCATTCTCAAGCTATTTTTAAAAGAATTTTTTTAATTCTTTCAATAGTATTTTCTTTAAGTTATTTGGCAAATGCTCAATCATCGTCCATCATTATACGAGGCACGGTGGTGGATTCGGCAACGCGCGCTCCTATTGCAAATGTGAGCGTATATTTCAAAGGTTCCGGAGGAGTACGCACCGATTCTTCCGGGCATTATTCTTTAATTGCTTCGCAGAAATTTCTTACGAATACGCATCTCGAGTTTTCGTACATAGGCTATAAAACAAGCTCTCTGAACATTAATTTTAATGTTGCAGAGCAAGAAGTGAATATGGCACTCAATGCAGATTCTCGCTCGCTGCAAGATGTAACCGTAGGCAATACCAAACGGAAATACCGTAACAAAGGAAATCCGGCAGTAGAACTGATAAGACAAGTAATCGCACACCGCGACGAAAACAGAATGAACTCGTATGAATATGCGCAGTATAGCGAATACGACAAAATGGTAATGTCCATCAGCAATTTTTCCGAAAAAATAAAAGACTCCAAATTCATGCAGAAATACAAGTTTCTGCTGGACAATCAAGATACGACAACAGTTCCCGGCAAAAGCATCGTACCTATTTATTTAGATGAAGTAAGCTCGCAGAATTATTACAGGAAGAAGCCCGAAAATTCCAAAAAAATTATTACGGGACACAATACGGTAGATTTTGGCGACTTCATAGATACAAAAGGTATTACAAGCTGGCTCAAAGCCTTGTATGCCGATGTGGATATTTATGACAATAATATTACGCTTTTTACCAACCAATTCCTCAGTCCTATTTCCAATATGGCGCCCACATTTTATATGTTCTTTCTGGGCGATACCGTAATGATTGACGGCGTTAAGCAAGTGCAACTTTCTTTTCAGCCGCGCAATCCGCAGGATATGCTCTTCAGAGGAACGATGTATGTAACACTTGACGGGCACTATGCCGTACAACGTGTAAGACTTTATTCGCCCAATGGCATCAACTTTAACTTCCTGCGCTCAATGCGTATCCAGCTTGATTTCACAAGGCGCAACGATGGAAAATACCTGCTTACAAAAAGCGATATTGTAGGCGACTTCGGTATTTTCAAAAAAGGCATGGGTTTATACGGCGAGCGCGTAGTGATGTATAAAGATTTTGATATTAACAAAGAAATACCTTCCGCTATCTTTAAGGGTTCAAGTGAAATAGTACAGGATTCCGCCATGAATCAAAGTTCCGAATTTTGGGCACAAAACCGTTTTGATACTTTAACAAGAGCAGAATCGCTCACATACCAAAACGTTGATAGTTTGTCGCACATGAAATCGTTCAGAAACCTGATGGACTGGCTTACATTTTTCCTCGCAGGTTACAAACAGGTGGGTCCGGCAGAAGTAGGTCCGGCAAATGCGTTTTATAGTTTCAATCCGGTCGAAGGTTTCCGTTTAAGACTTGGCGGTCGTACCACGCCGCGTTTGAGCAAGCGATACTATTTTGAAGGTTATGGTGCTTATGGCTTTAAAGATAAACGCTGGAAATATTTCGGAAGCGCCACCTATTCTATCAATAACAAATCTATTTACCAGTTCCCGCAAAACTATGTGCGCGTAAGCTATCAAAAGGAAACGCAAATTCCCGGACAACAATTACAATTTGTACAGGAAAATAACTTCTTACTTTCGTTCAAGCGTGGCAATAACGACAAATGGCTGTACAACAATTTCTTTAAAATAGATTACGTAAAAGAGTTTCAAAACCATTTTTCGTGGGATTTGAATTACACATATTGGAAACAGTTTGCAGCCGGCACACTGGCATTTTTGTATCCCAACCAGCCGGTACCGCCGCTGAGCCAACAAAGTATAACATCGAGCAGTATAAATCTTACGCTACGCTATGCGCCGCACGAAATATTTTATCAGGGGAAGATTTACCGCGTTCCGTTACTCAACCAACATCCAATATTTCAATTGAAATATACGGCAGGTTTCAAAGGATTTTTGGGCGGACAATACAATTATAACAACATAGACGCAAACATTTTCAAACGCTTCCTGTTGTCGCAATTCGGCTATGCCGATTTTACCTTGGCAGGCGGATATATGTTTGGTAAGCTGCCATACCCTTTGCTCCAGTTGCCGCATGCCAACCAAACATACGCCTATCAGTTGCAGTCGTACAACCTCATGAACTTTTTGGAATTTGCCAGCGACCACTATGTAAGTCTAATGGGCGATTATTATCTTAACGGATTTCTGTTTAATAAAATACCTTTGCTGAAAAAACTGAAATTCCGTGAAGTAGTTGAAGGAAAGGTTTTATATGGTGGATTGCGCGACGAGAATAATCCGGCAAAAAATCCCAACCAAATGTTGTTCCCTACAACAAACGGATTGCCGAGTACCTTTCCTCTGGGTAAAACACCTTATGTAGAGGGCGGCTTCGGCATAATGAATATTTTAAAACTGATAAGAATCGATTACATACACCGTTTCACGTATTTGAATCATCCGGAGATTCCAACAAACGGTATCCGGGTATTAATCGTTCCTAATTTTTAATTTTGCATTGTATGAGATAAAGCATAAATAATGCATAGTTCTTATCCAACCATTGAAAAAATAAAAATATACGGATGAAATTAAGAGACCGTCTGCAATTGGGTATTTATAAAGTAATCAATCCGTTTGTACGATTGCTTATCAGGTGCGGGATTACACCGAATGGCGTGAGTATAATCGGGTTGATTCTCAACATTGGGGTAGCCGTGATTTTTATTTTTGGTGCAGAATCAGATGGCAGGTCTCATGGCGACCTTAAAGCCTTAGGTTGGGCAGGTGGATTGATTTTATTTGCGGGATTATTTGATATGCTCGACGGGCAGGTAGCACGCATTGGAAAAATGTCTTCGACTTTCGGTGCGTTTTTAGATTCTGTTTTGGACAGATATAGCGAGCTCATACTATTTTTAGGTATTTGCTATTATCTTATCGCGAAACATTATTTCTTAAGCTCTTTGTTTGCATTCATCGCGATGATTGGTTCGATGATGGTAAGTTATACACGTGCAAGAAGTGAAGGATTGGGCATACAAAATAAAGGCGGTCTGATGCAACGTCCCGAAAGAGTAGTGTTGATAGGCGTGTCGGCGATTGCCTGTGGTATAGCTTCGCATTTCATTAGCGGCGATTATAAATTGTACGTACAGGGAGTCAAATATCATATTTTTGAAACAATGTCTATTTTTACCATTCCTATTACGGTAATGGCGGTGCTTACAAACATTACGGCTGTCAGGAGAATGCGCGATGCAAAAAGACAATTGGACAAGCTGGATGAAGAAAAAAGATTGAAGAATGAATAAGGAGTTTAACCCGAAGAATTGGTTTAAAAATATATTTTTGTTACTATTGCTTGGAAGCCTCACCTTACAAGGCTTTGCACAAAAAACGATTGTGCGTGAAGGAATCGCTTATCCCATTCCGCCAAGTGAGCCAAACAGAATGTTCTATTTGCAAAGAACACCCAATACAAATACAATCGCGTGTGATTTGAATATCGTAAACGGACAATTAGATACCGATAAACCCTTGACGACTTATTGGCTGCGTTACGGCGATTCGCCTAAAGGAGAAAAAAAGGAATTAAACTTTATTCAGCGTAAATTTGCCTACGGATTAAACATAAAAAAAATAAGCGATACCCGATATGAGTTTTGGTTTGTTTCTTACAAAAAATACCACATGTATCTTTTGAAAAACAAAGAGAACGAATGGAAGGTATATGGAAAAATCAATAACGAAGTTGCAGTAATGAACAGCATTTTTATTTACATCAAGGGCGGCTCGTTTTGGAATCCGCATGTAGTATATGTTGAAATTAAAGGCAACGACATTAAAACCGGTAACGAAGAAGTCGAACGTCTTACCAATGTGAAGAAAGAAGAAAGTTAAATTTACGGCTAAAAATTTAGGAGGAGAAAAAGGTCATGGCAAAAAATTTTGTTTCCAATTCGGAAGAATCAACAAGAATGTTCAAGAGCAGTTTTTTGGAAAGTTTGTCCAAAGTACATTTTACTGTTCCGTTATATATATTTATTCCCGCAATTGCTTTCTTCTCGTGGAAAGCCTTTGCAGCAGAGCATTGCAGCGGTTTATTCTTTTTGGAATACTATATAATCGGTTTAATTGTCTGGAGTTTGACGGAATATGTATTACACAGATTTATTTTCCATTTTGTACCAAAATCTTCATGGGGATTACGCCTGCATTTCATTTTTCATGGTGTACACCACGATTATCCAAAAGATAGATTAAGACTTGTAATGCCGCCGTCGGTAAGCATTCCGTTGGCAATTTTATTTTACTGGATTTTCTCATTATTCTTTTCAAAACCTGCATTATACAGTTTCTTTCCGGGTTTTATTACAGGATATTTGATTTACGATATGCTGCATTATGCCATGCATCACTACAATTTTAAATCTTCATTGATGAAAAAGATAAAGCAACACCATATGCTGCATCATTATCAGGATGAGAAAAAAGGGTTTGGTGTAAGCTCTTCTTTGTGGGACATCATTTTCGATTCAGGTTTTCCAAAGAAAAAAAACACCACACAAACACAAAAAACAGCATAATTATTTCTTTATAAAAAATCTTGATAGCACGTGCCGAACCTGAATAAGACGACCGTATATACCATAAAAAATTTCTTATTGACTTTCGGCATTTCAGCATTGTATCTTTTGCTTTGTTGTGTATTGATTGGCTATAAAACGGAACAGTCAATTTTAATTATTCTGTTCAATGTTTTGTATTATCTTACTTCGGGAACGAGAAAATTTATTCTTGCTTTTTCGGTGTTTATCGTGTTTTGGGTAATCTTCGATTTTATGAAAGCATTCCCAAACTATAAATTCAGTCAGGTTCATATTAAAGATATTTACAACCTGGATAAATCTTGGTTTGGCATCTTTGACAGCGGGAAAAAAGTTTCGCTGAATGAATATTTTTACGCACACCAAAAAATATTTCTTGATATTCTCGCAGGTTGTTTCTATTTGTGTTGGATGCCTGTTCCCATTCTGTTTGGCATATATTTATTCTACACAAAAAAGCGTGCAGGTTATATCAATTTTGCGCTAACATTTTTGTGGGTAAATCTCATCGGTTTTGTAATTTATTATGTTTGTCCGTCTGCGCCGCCATGGTACGTTCAGCTGCACGGATTTGCGTTCAACCCGCACACACCGGGCAATACAGCAGGTTTGGGAAGATTTGACGCTTATTTTCACTTAAATATTTTTCACGGGCTGTATGCACAAAGTTCCAACGTGTTTGCTGCCATGCCTTCGCTGCACGCATCTTATCCAACAGTTACGCTTTATCATGCTATCAAAAATAAACAACGCTGGTATGCGAAAATATTTTTTGCCATTATAATGCTTGGTATTTGGTTTACCGCTGTTTATGCAAGCCATCATTATTTGCTTGATGTGCTTGCCGGAATCGCTTGCGCTGTTGTAGGAATTATCTCATACAATTGGTTGTACAAAAAAGTAAACTTCGTTCATAAGTTTGTAGATGCGTATGTGAAGTTGGTAAGTTAATTATCCGTCCAATTCCACAATCTTCTCAAACACCGATTCATACTCACTTTCAGAAGATTTAAGCTTTGCAGAAAGCTGCGTATATTTATTTTCCAACTCTTTAAATTTCTCGGGCGAAGCATAAGTTTCCGGCGAAGACATTTCCAATTCCAAAGCTGTTTTTTCTTTGTTCAACTGATTGATTTGCTCTTCTAATTTTTCCAATTGTCGTTGCAGTTTTTGCAATTCTTTTTTCTGCTCACGGTCGAGATTATTTTGTGGTTCAGGTTTTTTTTCTTCTGTTTTTTTAACTGTAATATTTTCTGTTACAGTTTGTTTTTGCTGTGCAGTATTTTCTTTTTCGCGTTTCGCCATTAATTCTTTCCACTCAACATATTCGGCGTAAGTGCCTTTAAATTCTTTGATTTCATTGTCCACAATTTCCCAGATTTTATTTGCTGCTTTGGAAATAAAATAACGGTCGTGGCTTACAAAAATCAAACTGCCCTCGTATTTGTTTAAAGCCTGCGCGAGCAAATCAACCGAGTGCATATCCAAATGGTTCGTAGGTTCATCGAGCATTAAGAAATTGGATTTGCTTGCAATTACTTTTGCCAATGCCACGCGCGCTTTTTCGCCGCCGCTCAGGATTTTTATTTTCTTGTCAATATCATCGCCGCCAAACATAAATCCGCCTAACAGGCTGCGCAATTCCAAATCGGTTTTGCCGCTGCCGCAAAGCTGCATTTCTTCCAAAATGGTATTATCCAAATTCAAGCTTTCCAACTGGTGCTGCGCGTAAAAACTTTCTTCCACATTATGACCCCAAACCCGCTCGCCATCGAAGTTTTCGGCGTTTGCGATAATTCTTAACAAAGTAGATTTACCTTTTCCGTTGGCGCCGATTAAAGCAATTTTATCGCCGCGGTCAATTTCTGCGGAAGTATTTTTTACAATGATATTTTCGCCGAAAGATTTGGAAATATTTTTCAGCGAAGCAATAATTTTTCCGGGCTGTTTATCTATCTGGAAATTGATGCGCAGGTTTGGTCGCTCGATTTCAACAGCTTCGATGCGCTCGATTTTATCCAATCGTTTCATGGCCGATTGCGCCTGCGCAGCCTTTGTAGCTTTGGCTTTGAAGCGCTCAATAAAACGTTCTTGCTGACGAATATATTCCTGCTGGTTTTCATAAGCGCGCTGCTGAATTTCTATGCGTTGTTCTTTTTCAGTTTCGTAAAACTCATAATTGCCCGAATAAATATGTAATTGTTGTTGATACAATTCCACAATTTTATTGACCATGCGATTGAGGAAAAATTTATCGTGCGAAACGATGACCACGCTGCCTTTATAACCGGACAAATATTTTTCCAACCATTCAATACTCGGCAAGTCCAAGTGGTTCGTAGGTTCGTCAAGTAGCAATACATCAGGCTGTTGCAAAATCATCTTCGCGAGCAACACGCGCATACGCCAGCCTCCGCTGAATGTTTTATACGGACGATGCAATTGCTCATTGCTGAAACCCAAGCCGTGCAACACTTCTTCTGTTTTGTATTGAATGTTGTAACCGTCGAGCACGTCCATTTCGTGCAGGTAATCGGTATAAGTTTCTAATGATTTTTCATCATGATTTTTTTCCAGTTCAATGCCAATTCTTTCAATTTCTTTTTCCAAAAAACGCACGCGCTCAAACGCGCCCATCGCCACTTCGAGAATGGATTCGTTGGTATCAAAACTCAGCAAATCCTGATGCAAATAACCAATGGAAACATTTCTGCCGCGCTCAACTGTGCCGGCACTTGGCGTATATTCGCCCACAATCACTTTGAGCAAAGTAGATTTTCCCGTACCGTTATAGCCAATCAAGCCCACGCGGTCGCCGGGAAGTATGTGCCACGAAGCATCCGCGACAATAGTGCGCGCGCCAAACTCAAAAGTTACATTATTCAGTCCTACTAACATTGAACGCTTTTTTGGAAGCGCAAAGATAACTTGATTTATGATTTAAGATTTGGAGTTTTATTTTTCCAAAGTAAGAATGTGGTTGGCATCAGCAATATATAATTGATGGTCGAATAAAACAGAGTCGGGATAAGGAAGAACATAGCAAGCAGTAGAAACAATTCTTTTTGATTTAATGATTAATGTATCAATAGATAAATCTGCAATTTGCATATAAAAAGTATCTGTAAAAGAAGGAATTGGCGTTGCAAAATATTTTGAGGAAGAATAAACAGTAACAGGAAGCGTATCTTTTTGCGTAACGTTGTTTTCAAGCGGCACAAAAATATAAACCTTAAGTTGGTCTTTGGTATATTTCGGATTATCGGAGAAAAATAAATCTTGCGAAGTTGTTTTATCTATGAAATTAAACATTAACTGAGGTGCGTGTCCAATGGCTGTACATAATATTTCTTTATTATCTTTTTTACAAGAAAACAGGAATAAAGCAACAACTAATCCGATTTGGAATAATGTTCTTTTCATAATTATTCTTTTACATATGAAAACGCAACCGAAAATCATTCTGCTACACTTATAAAAAATATTTTTCAACTTTTCATTACCACGCCGAGCGGCAATACAATTTTCCCGTACACTTCATTCAGTACTTGCGCCAAACCCGTGTAAATAGCGGACAATCCGCATACGATGCCTTCGTAACCTGCAAACTTTCCAACGCTTCCATTGCCTGCAAATTCCGCATAGCCCAGCAGGAAAAATAAAATAACCAACGTGCCGAAAACGAATTGCAATGCGCGGTTCAATTTAAAAGTTGCAATGAACATTATGAGTGTGAACAGTCCCCAAATAAAAAGATAAACACCTAATGTATTGGCATCGGCAGAAGTGTCCCACCAACCGATTTTAGGCAACACCAGCAAGCCTACAAATGTGAGCCAGAAAAATCCGTAAGAAATAAATGCAGTCGCGGCAAATGTGTTGCCTTTTTTCCATTCCATAATACCCGCAATTACCTGCGCAATGCCGCCGTAAAAAATACCCATGGCAAGTATCATGCTGCTCAAAGAAATGAGTCCTGCGTTGTGAACATTCAACAATACGGTGGTCATTCCAAAGCCAAGTAAACCAAGCGGTGCGGGGTTGCCCGTTGTATCTTTTTTGATGATTTCGTTTTGCATAACAAACGTTTTTTAGCTTTTAGAAACCACTAAATTAACGCATTGTTTTTTACAAAAAATATTTTTCAATCAAATTCTCCGTGTAGTTCTCGTCATCGATATTTAACGCTGCGAAGGCTTCTTCGGCAAATGTTTTATCGGAAAAGTAAAAGTTGCCTTTGTTGAGCAATTGATAATTTGCTTTCAACGAAAGTTTTAGTTCAAAGGCTTTTACAACATCTTCAATCATTATATCTTTTGGATTAACTATAAAAATAGTTTTGTTCGGAGAATGATTTTTCAAATAATAATCCGTCATCAAAGCAAGATGTTCTACATCAATTAAATTTCGGTTGGTATTTGTCCATATGTCAAAAGGAATGTTTTCCGTGAGATTTTTATAAATAAAATTCGTGAGGTTTCCTGCTTGTCCGTTTTTGCCTACAACATTGGAAGTGCGCGCGATTACATATTGCGAAGCAAGTTCTTTGACCAGGTTTTCCATACGTTTTTTATGCAGCAAATAAGGCGTGTTTTTTGCATCGTCCGAATCGCTGATGCTGTATGAACTGAAGTAAATAATCGTTTTATCATTATACTTCGCAATATTTTCGCGCAGCAGGTTTTCTTCGCGCAAACGTTGTTCTTCAATATGCCCGAATAAATTGGACACGCCCGATGCGCAGAACAAAACATCATTTCTGTCGATCGCCTGTAACGCTGTGCCAATAAGCCCTTTGCCGAGAATCATGGTTGAAATACTTTTTAAAACATTGATTGCAACACCATATTTGCTTCCTGTCTCACAATGTCAATATCCGACAATTTATTGGCAATCAAAAAACAACTTGTCTGTTCATCTTCAAATAATTCAAAACTTTTTCTGCCGATAAGATTAATCGCAACATATCGATATATGCTGAATCGCTTAGTGTTTTCAATAGATTCCATTTGAAGATGATTGATAAAAACAGGCGAACCGATGAATGCAAAACTTGCTTTTTTATCATCCGATAAAATCGTCATCATAATATCAAAACAAGTTCTGATAATTCTTGAAGCTTTCATTTCATGCGTGAGTTTGCCGTACTTTGAAGCTTTCTTGCTGTTCTTATCTGTTCGCAAAAAGAATTCGATTACATAAAGTGAGGAAACGTAACATTTTATATCAACGAGATAATGATGCAGTTCAGTTTTAAAACTATAATGTAAAGTCTTTAATATATTATTATCAATAAAAGGATTAAGGGTTTGACCGATTTGTGTAAATTTATAGGAAGCATCGAACATGATATAAATTATGGAATCAACGGCTTGTAAGCATCAATTTTGTTGGCATCATATACTTGCTTTGAAATTTTGGATAAATTAATATTGACTTTTGTATATGCTTTGTCGGCAGCAACCTTTTTTGTTTTGCTGCTTGTGCGAATTGATAAATTTTGCTTTTTTGATACAATAGTTTTCATCTTCATTTATTTTGCTTCTTCAAAGATACCTTTTCCAATCAGCATTATCAAATTATCATATTTTCAAATTGTCAAATTCAGAATTTATCTTTGCGCCCTATGAGTCAAAATTTATCAGAACAGGAAATTATCCGCAGGGAAAAATTAAAAGCACTGGAAGCCGCAGGAATCGACGCATATCCTGCCGCGTTGTATCCCGTAACACATTTTTCGACAGACATAAAAAATTCTTTTACCGAAGAAAACAAAGATGATTTTACCAACGTATGCGTTGCCGGTCGCGTGATGAGCATTAACGACAAAGGCAAAGTTTTCTTTATAAAAATACAAGACAGCAAAGGCATCATTCAATTATATGTAAAGCGCGACGAGCTTTGCCCCGAGGAAGATAAATCGTTTTGGACAAATGTTGTAAAGACGTTGGATTTGGGCGATTTCATCGGTGTTACAGGATTTGTTTTTATCACAAAAACGGGCGAAACTTCTATTCATACGCAAACTTTAACCTTGCTCGCAAAATCCCTGAAACCCTTGCCGGTCGTGAAGCGCGACGAAGAAGGTAATGTGCATGATGCTGTCACAGACCCTGAATTTCGTTACCGTCAGCGTTATGCCGATTTGGTGATTAATCCCGAAGTAAAAGATACGTTTGTAAAGCGAACAAAAATCATTAATACCATTCGTGAATTTCTCAATAAACAAGGCGCATTGGAAGTGGACACGCCTGTGCTGCAGGCAATTCCCGGCGGCGCGGCGGCAAGACCTTTCGTTACGCACCACAATGCTTTGGATGTGCCGTTTTATCTCCGCATTGCAAATGAATTATATTTGAAAAGATTGATTGTTGGCGGATTTGATTGGGTGTACGAATTCAGCCGCAACTTCCGCAACGAAGGCATGGACAGAACGCACAATCCTGAGTTTACGGTGTTGGAATGGTACACGGCGTACAAAGATTATTTCTGGATGATGGAAACCACCGAGCAATTGTTTGAGCAACTCGCCATCGCCGTTCACGGAACAACCGATGTAAAAGTCGGAGAACAAACCATCAGTTTTAAAGCGCCGTTCAAACGTATTTCTATTCTCGATGCGATTAAAGAAAATACAGGCATTGACGTAAGCGAAAAAGACGAAGACGGTTTACGCGAAGTATGCAAGCAACTGAACATCGATGTTCCGCCGAATATCGGCAAAGGAAAACTGATCGATGAAATTTTCAGTGAAACATCGGAAAGCAAATATATACAGCCGACTTTCATCATTGATTATCCTGTAGAAATGAGCCCGCTTACAAAAAAACACCGCAGCAAACCCGGACTTGTTGAACGTTTTGAACTGATGATTAACGGCAAAGAAATCGCCAACGCATACAGCGAGCTCAACGACCCGATTGACCAGCGCGAACGCTTTGAAGAACAAGCGCGTTTAATGGAGCGCGGCGATGACGAAGCCATGTTTATCGACCAGGATTTTCTTCGAGCATTGGAATACGGAATGCCGCCGACAAGCGGCATCGGCATTGGTATTGACAGGTTGATAATGTTATTGACCAATCAGCAATCGATACAGGACGTATTGCTATTTCCGCAAATGCGACCGGAGAAATTAGCGTAAAATATAGAACCCAGATTTTTTATGATTGATTAAGATTTGAAATCATGATTGTCATACACAAATCAAAATTTAATGCAGCCTTCAACGGCTGCATTTTTATTTTCCATTGACCGATACATTTTGCACTTTTACCCATTTTATTTCTCACATCATTTTTATTGCATATTTTCGGGTAGTTAATCTCTATGAAGATGTTGAAAAAACTGACCCTTTGCCTTTGCATGATTTTAATTGCCATGGGCAATCATCTTTTCGCGCAAACTGATAATACAGATTTGCCGAAGATGTGGACATTGCAGCAATGCCTCGATTATGCAAAGCAAAACAACATTACCATTAATTCATTACGTCTTACCGCAGCCTCGAATGAACAAAATTTGATTCAGTCAAAAGCCGCGCGCTACCCCAATTTGTCCGGCAATGTTTCAACAGATTTGAATCATTACAAATCGGGCTTTTCGCCGTCCACAACCTTTGGCGCATCCTCTTCCGTTACGTTGTATCAGGGCAATTATCTTAACAACGATATTAAATCAAAACAGTTGGCTTTACAGGCTGCAAACCTTGATATTCAGTCGGCGGAAAATGATATTACTTTACAAATCACACAGGCATTTTTAAACATTCTTCTTGCCAAAGAAAATATTCTGTACTATAAAGATTTGATTACGACTTCCGAAGCACAGGTAACGCAGGCGCAACAAAAATATGATACAGGCTATCTTGCCAAAAAAGATTTGCTGGAATTGCAGGCAAGTCTCGCTACGGACAAATATTCTTTGGTCAATGCAGAAAATACCGTGCGACAAAATAAACTGACATTAAAACAAATTCTTCAACTGCCAACGGAAGATACTTTCGATGTTGTAAGCAGTGATACGGTAAATGTAAATCCTGCGCTCGTTTCCTTGTCAGATGCAGAATCTGCCGCGCTGCAAACACGCCCCGAAATCAAAAGCGGCGAATTAAATGTAGATGTAGAAAAGGTAGAACTGGAAAAGGCAAAATCCACTTTACGACCAACGCTTTCCGCAGGCGGCTCGTTGGGAACGAATTATGCAGGTAATCCGTCGTCGCCATATTTTCCTGCGCTCAACAATAATTTTTATCAGCAAATAGGATTGACGTTGAGCATTCCTATTCTCGACAGAAAAGTTACGAAAGCAAATACCGAACGTGCAAAAATCAATATAGAGCAGGCTAAGCTGAATCTGAAAAATACGAAAACCACTTTGTCGCAAAGCGTGGAGCAATCATATATTGATGTTGAAAATTCTTTAAATCAATATCAGGCGGCGAAAGTGCAGTTGGATTACACACAGGAAGCGTTTCGTATTGCAGATGCTTCTTACAAAATAGGTCAAAGCAATCTGGTAGATTATCTGCAACAAAAGAATTTGTACATACAAGCCGAGCAATCGTTTATTCAGGCAAAATACAGCGCGGCTTTATATGCGAAGATTTATAATTTCTATACAGGCATTCCTGTAACCGAATAATATAATTACAAAACGAAAAAGTTCATTATACAAACATATTTGAGCATGAAACGAAAAAATATTATCATACTACTCATCATCTTGCTGGCAGCAGTTTCGATATGGTACTTTTTCTTCAGAACAAAAGCAAAAGTTACTACTTACCAGACAGAGAAAGTGCATATCGGGCATATTGCAGAAACCGTAACCGCAACAGGAACAGTACAGCCGGTAGATACAGTTGCTGTAGGCACGCAGGTTTCCGGAACAGTTGCACATTTGTATGCCGATTTTAATTCGGTTGTAAAAAAAGGACAACTGCTCGCAGTGCTTGACCAGACGTTGTTTCAGGCATCTGTACAACAAGCGCAGGGCAATCTGGCAAATGCACAAAGCCAGTTGAATTATCAGCAACAAAATTATAACAGGCAAAAACAATTACTGGATGTGGGCGCCATCAGCCGTGCAGATTATGACAATGCTTACGCCTCTTATCAATCGGCAAAAGCTCAGGTGGAAGCATCGGAAGGAAGTTTGAAAAGCGCGCAAAAAAATCTGCAATTGTCCACGATTTATTCGCCCATTGACGGAACGGTTTTATCCAGAAATGTAAGCGAAGGTCAAACGGTTGCCGCGAGTTTCAGCACGCCTACTTTGTTTACGATTGCCAAAGATTTAACCAAAATGCAGGTGCTTGCGTCTGTTGACCAAGCCGATGTCGGCAACATCAAAGACAGTGAGCGCGCAACGTTTACGGTAGATGCTTTTTTGAACGATAAATTTGAAGGAAAGATTAAAGAAATTCGTCTAAATCCTGTAACATCATCCAATGTGGTAACTTATTCAACCATCATTGATGCACCAAACAAAGATTTGAAATTAAAACCCGGCATGACCACAAATATTATCATCTATACAAGTGAGGCGGATAGTGCGCTGTTAATATCTGAAAAAGCCGTGAAATACACGCCCAATACAACTGCCATACCGAAAGAAGATACACTTGTAAGCCTTAACGATACAGCACAGCTTGCGAATGATGAACGATACGTTTGGGTTTTACAGGGACATAAAATCATTCAAAAGAAAATAAAAGTCGGCTTGGACGACAATACAAAAGTACAGGTGCTGGATGGCTTAACACCGCACGATATTGTAATCACAGGCGAATCGCAGGTAACGGCAAAAGAAGCAGAAACAGAGGCTTCAAGTCCGTTCATGCCGCATCGTCCGGGAGGAAAAGGCGGTAGAAGATAAAGTTTGAAAAATGAGCAAAACCATTTTAGAAATAAAAAACTTAAAGCGCAATTTCGTAACGGGCGGCGAAACAGTACATGCTTTGAAAGGCGTTTCGTTTACCGTAAACGCGGGCGAATTTGTGACCATCATGGGAAGCAGCGGTTCAGGTAAAACCACTATGCTCAATATTCTCGGCTGTCTGGACAAACCGAGCGAAGGCGAATATTTGCTCGATGAAGTAAATGTAAAAAAATTGAACAGAGATGAATTGGCTTTACTGCGCAATCAAAAAATTGGTTTTGTGTTTCAGGCGTATAATTTATTGCCAAGAACAACAGCGCTTGAAAACGTAGAGTTACCGCTTTTTTACAACAAAAAAATAAGCGCCGCCGAAAGAAAAGAGCGCGCCGTTCATGCTCTCGAAGCCGTGAAATTACAAGGTCGCATGGACCACACGCCAAGCCAGCTTTCGGGCGGACAACAACAGCGCGTAGCCATCGCAAGAGCTTTGGTAAACGAGCCGGTAATGATTCTTGCAGATGAAGCAACCGGAAATCTGGACACACGCACGTCTTACGAAATAATGGCGCTGATGCAGGAATTAAATTCGCAGGGAAAAACAATCGTATTTGTAACGCACGAGCCTGACATTGCCGCATTCAGCAGCAGAACCATTATGCTGAAAGACGGAATATTGCAAAAAGATTATTTTAATGAAAATAAAAAATCCGCACAGGACGCATTGGACGCGCTGCCTGTGAGCGATGCGTATTAGTCTGAACCATGATTTAAAGGGATTGAAATGATTAATTGGATTGGCTATGAACTATTAGCCATGAACTATGAATTAAAAAACAATGGGCATTTCCAACCTCATAAAATTAGCATTAAGAGCTTTGCAGCGCAACAAGCTGCGGGCGTTTTTGACCATGCTCGGCATCATCATCGGCGTGGCAGCCGTAATTGCAATGATGGCAATCGGCAACGGCTCAAAAGAAAGCATTCGCACATCTTTATCGGGGATGGGTTCAAACATGATAAACATTATGCCGCAAAGTAACATCAGCGGCGGCGTGCGCATCGGCGGTTCGAGTTTTCAATCGCTTACCATGAGCGACGTGAGGGCTTTGCAGAAAAACGTAACATTAATCAGCGATATTTCGCCTGTTGTTCAGTCGAGCGGACAAGTCATTAACGGCGCGAATAACTGGAACACACAAATCATCGGCGTTGCGCCATCTTATCTAAACATCCGCCAATTCACAATTAAAGATGGCGTAAACTTCGACGATAAAGACGTGGAAACATCCGCTAAAGTTTGTCTGCTCGGACAAACCGTTGTTACCAATCTTTTTCCGAATGGCGAAAACCCCATCGGACAGTTTATTCGTTTTAAATCCACGCCGTTTCAGGTAATCGGAACATTAAATTCGAAAGGACAAAGCAGCTTCGGACAAGACCAGGACGATATTATTCTTGCGCCATACACAACCGTTCAAAACCGGATAACTGCACAAACAATTTATTTAAACAGCATTTACGCTTCGGCTGTAAGCGAAGATGAAAGCGACTCTGCAACCACGCAAATAGAAAATACACTTCGACAAAATCATCGTTTGAAAGAGACTGATGAAGACGATTTTTCTGTAAGAACGCAGGCTGAATTAATCAGTACCATTTCGAGTACAAGCAGTATGCTTACGGTTTTATTAACTTCTGTTGCGGCAATATCGTTGCTTATCGGCGGTATTGGCATTATGAATATCATGTACGTTTCGGTTACAGAGCGTACACGGGAGATTGGCTTGCGCATGGCAATAGGCGCACGCGGCATCGATATACTAATGCAATTCCTCATCGAAGCTATCATCATTAGCATTACCGGCGGGTTGATTGGCGTACTTTTAGGATTGGCTGCCTCTTTCGGAATTTCCTATTTTGCACATTGGCCCATATTGATTTCAGAAACTTCTATTGTCGTTTCGTTTTTAGTGTGCGGCATTACCGGCATTTTCTTCGGTTATTATCCCGCGCAAAAAGCGGCAAGGCTTGACCCGATTGAAGCGCTGAGGTATGAATAATGAAGCGTGAAATGTTATTGATTATTAGCAGTTTAACTCCTTTTCGAGTTTCTGAATTTACGAAGCACATCAAATCCCGGTGTTGAAATTGAAAGCGGAATTATAAATGCTGTTCCTACATTTTTATCAGGATGTGGAGATTTTTCCAAGTCATTGCATTTGGAAATTATAGTTGCCATGCTAATCATTAACAAGCTGTCATTTATAGGGTAATCACGTTCTTTTTCATATACAGCAATTATCACAGGACAACCTGTAACCTCCATCATTTTTTTATGTTTTTCAAAATCCTTGATAGAAAAATAAAAGAAAGGAGACTTTTTACTGCCGTAGAATTTTCTGCATTTTACCTCGATTTCAACTTGTTGAGCATTTCTTACAATGAAGTCACCTCTTTTAATTAATCCGTCAGCCACATTTGTATAAATCTTAAAACTTTCCTGACTTTGGTTAATTTCTTCTAATACAAATCCCTCAATTGCTGCCTGTTCTTTAAATAATTTTTGAGCTTTAATTCCAGCTCTAAACCAGTCAAGCGTATAATTTCTATATTCTTCAACTTCTTTTAACTTGACCGGTTTCCAGTTTGGCTCACCTTGATAAATGATAAAGTCTTCATCTAATTCGTAGTCCAAGAGTTCGTCTAAATGATTGATATAAATCGAATTGACGGAATCTTTTTTATTTTTTATAATTAAATGATAGCCCATAAATTTAAGTTTTAATTCGTTAGAAATTTATGTTCTTCTTCTCTCAATCTTAATGCAACAATAGCAAAGAGCTTGATTGTTGATAAAGCCGCAAGCCACTAAAACATTTTGCATCTATACTTCTACGCTCGCCCCCAGCCACGCCATTGTTCCCATTCCAACCTCAATCGCATTTTCATCGGCATTGAATTTTGGCGTGTGTACGTTGTGAATAATTCCTGCGCTTTCGTTTCGCACGCCGAGGCGGAAAAAACAACCTGCAATTTTTTGCGTGTAATAACCGAAATCTTCTGCGCCCATGCGCAGTTCGGTTTCGAAAACATTCTCTTCGCCGATAAACTCTTTTGCTAAATGCTGCGCAGTATTTGTAAGCGTTTCATCGTTATCAACGGACGGATAACCCACATCAATCAGCAAATCAATTTCTGCGCTTGTGGAAGTTTTTAACCCTTCAATATGCTTACGAATTAATTCGTGCGCCTTGTAACGCCAGGTTTCGTCCATTGCCCTGAAAGTCCCTTTCAGCCTGACTTCCGAAGGAATGACATTGGTTGTATATCCGCCGTTAAACGCGCAAATCGACAGCACCGACGGCGAAAAAGGATTCCTGTTTCGACTGATGATTTGCTGCAAATCCACCACCAATTGCGAAGCAACTAAAATAGTATCAACCGTGAGTTGCGGCGCGGCAGCATGACCACCTTCGCCTTTTATCGTAATAAATATTTCGTCGGCGCTTGCCATTACTTTTCCCGAACGGAAACTCAGTTTTCCGCAATCCAATCCGGGATGAACGTGCAAACCGATGATACCTTGCGGCGCAGGATTTTCCAACACGCCGTCTTTAATCATCAAACTTGCGCCGCCGGGATTTCTTTCCTCGCCGGGCTGAAAAACTAATTTTATCGTTCCTAACCAATTATTTTTAGTTTCCTGCAAAATTTTTGCTGCGCCGAGCAAACAGGTTGTATGCACATCATGCCCGCAAGCATGCATCACGCCTGCGTTTTGCGACTTGTAATCAACATTATTTTCTTCCGAAATAGGCAAAGCATCCATGTCCGCACGCAACGCAATTATGCGCGACGATGGATTTTTTCCTTCAATAATTCCCACCACGCCTGTGGTTGCTTTTACTTCAAAAGGAATGTTCCATTCACTCAATTTTGACTGAACAAATCTGGACGTTTCAAATTCTTCATAGCTCAATTCAGGATGCGCGTGCAAGTGACGACGCACTTGTATAAACTCATCTTTGTGTTGCGATGCAAGTTGTTGTATTTTTTCTTTTAATATATTGTTCATAACATAACGCTTGGTATTCCTTTGCGTCTTCGCGCCTTAGTAGCAAAATTAATGAGCCACAAAGACACAAAAGCACGAAGGTTCACAAAGTTAATAATTTCCTTCCGCCGTTTCCCCTGAAACGATTGCCACGCTTGCACTACAGCCCAATCTTGTCGCGCCGGCTTCTACCAATTCTTTGGCAAATTCATACGTGCGAATGCCGCCGCTTGCTTTGATTTGAACGCCTTGCGGCAAATTTTCTTTGAACAATTTTACCGCGTGAACCGATGCGCCTTTTTCGGCATAGCCCGTGGAAGTTTTTAAATAATCAATGCCCGCCGCTCCATACAGCTGGCAACATTTTACAATTTCATCATCGGTTAAAATGCCGCTTTCGATAATGATTTTTACCACCTTATTTTTCTCTTTGATAATCGGTACAAGATGATTGATTTCATTCACCAGATATTCCCAATCATTATTTTTCAAAGCGATTAAATTAATCACAATATCAAGTTCATCCACGCCATCAACAATTGCCAAAAGTGTTTCCGCAATCTTCGCTTCCACAGCCGAATAACCGAACGGAAACCCAATCACAGTGGCGGTTTTCACGTTTTTTCCTTGTAATAATTCTTTCGATTTTTTTACAAAAGGCGGCGGAACACACACAGCCGCAAACTCATATTCGACGGCTTCCTTGCACAACTTTTCAATATCGGAAATTAAAGTTGTGGGCTTTAAAATCGTATGGTCGATGTAGTGGTTTAGTTTCATTTTTTATTACACAAATTTTTACGAATTACACGAATTTTAGAACGTTGATTTTTTATGATAATTATGATTGTCCTCACAATCCAAAAAATCCACCCAAATACAGGTTCAGATTTTATCCGCCTGCTTTTTTCGTTTGCGAATATCCTTCTTTCAACAAGTATTGCAAAACTTTATCGCGTTGGTCGCCCTGAATGAGCATTTCATTGTCTTTGACAGAGCCGCCCGTACCGCAAAAGTTTTTTAATTTTTTTCCTAATTCTTTCAAATCATCTTCACTTCCCACAAAGCCTGAAACCAGCGTGGCAGCCTTGCCGCCGCGATTTTTTGTTTCTAACCAAATGCGCAGTTTTTGTTGATTCGGCGCAAGCGTATCAACGCTTTCTTCTTCGTTTTGAAAAGAAAAATTCGGGTCGGTGCTGTAAACTAAACCGTTGTTATCTCTTTTGTTTTTGCTCATTCTGTTATCTGTTGTCGGTTATTTGTTATCCGTTCAATTCCGCTTTCAAACTTAAATCCAAACTTACCGCGTGATGAATGAGCGCGCCCACGCTCACATAATCAACGCCTGTGCGCGCGTAGCTTTCAACCGTTTCGAGATTGATGCCGCCGCTGGCTTCGGTTTCAAATTCTTTATCAATAATTTTTAATGCTTCGCTGATTTTGTCAGGCGAAAAATTATCCAGCATGATGCGGAAAACTTTTCCTTTACCCATTTCGCAAACCGTTTTTACATCGTCCAACGTGCGTGTTTCCACTTCGATTTTTAAGTTTAAATTATTTTCCTGAACATATTGAAACGCCTGATTAACGGCGCTTTCAATGCTTCCGCAAAAATCGATATGATTATCTTTCAGCATTATCATATCGTACAAACCAAAACGATGATTGATGCCGCCGCCGATGCGCACGGCTTCTTTTTCCAACAAACGAAAATTGGGCGTGGTCTTGCGTGTGTCTAAAACTTTAGTATGATAATTTTTTAATTTTTCAACATATTGATTGGTCAAAGTTGCGATGCCGCTCATGCGTTGCATACAATTCAACACCACACGTTCGCAACTCAAAATCGTTTGCATGGACGCTTCTACTTCAAAAGCGATTTCGCCGAACTTCATGGCATCGCCATCATTTTTATATTGATTGAAAACAGCATCTTTTTCTACGTGTTCAAAAATCGCTTTCGCAACTTCAACGCCTGCAAGAACACCGTCCTGCTTCACTTTCAGCACAGCCTTTCCTTTTTTATTTGCCGGAATGCAACTCAAAGTCGAGAAGTCGCCTGCGCCAATGTCTTCTTTTAATGCTTCTGAAATTAAGTGTTGTAAGTTCATTGTTATCGGTTATCAGTTATTTGTTGTCCGTTATTTATTATGCAAAACTGTTTAATTGCTTTATTGTTTAATTATTTTTATCAATCCCACAAATCATTACAATCTTCCCAAATCCCCGTTCAGACATTTGCCACCAACGCCGCTGCGCCAAAAACGCCGGCACTGTCGCCCAGCGCGGGTTTCAGAATATCCACGTCCACGCGGTTGTTGAAAATATATTTTGCCAATGCTTCTTTTCCTTTTGTATAAAGACTATCAATATTGCCAACGCCGCCGCCAATCACAATTACATCCGGGTCGAGAATATCCACGACAACGGAAATAGCTTTACCAAACATATCGTACAACCTGTCCAAAGTCTGCTGCGCAAGTACATCGTGCGAAGCATCGCTTACAATTTCTTTCAAAAATTTTTGTGTGCCGGAAATTTTTTGATAAAAATCTTCCAGCGCGGGACCCGCAATTATTTTCTCCACACAACCAACTTTTCCGCAGTAACATCGTCCGCCACTTTCGTCTAGAAAATTATGTCCCCACTCGCCGGCGATGCCGTGCTTGCCGTTCCAAATTTTCCCGTCCATCACAATGCCTGCGCCAACGCCCGTTCCCATAATAATTCCGAAAACCATGCGCGCTTCGGGCGTTTTCTCTTTTACGATTCCCCAAGTGGTTTCTGCCAATGCAAAACAATTAGCATCGTTCGCAAGTTCCACTTTTACGCCTAAAATTTCTTCCAAATCTTTCTTCAACGGTTTGCCGTTCAACGCTGTAGAATTACAGTTTTTCATAGTTTGTAAAACCGGGTCTAACTCGCCGGGCGTACCGAAACCGATGTGTTCTGGCGCTATACCCGAATCGGATTTCATCTTCTCCACTAAAAATTTAATTTGATGAAGAATATGTTCATAACCTTTGTCTCCTTCGGTTGAAACACGCTCGCGGATAATCGGTTTTGTGTCCTGCAACGACGGCAATACCGCGCCTTCGATTTTTGTTCCGCCTAAATCAATTCCCCAAATTGCCATGTTCAGATTTTTGGATTCAAAGATAAGTTTATGTGGAGATTTATGATGTCTGATTTATTGATGTTTGGTTTGAGAAAATTTTTTATAGGCAACATGAAAGCCGCCAAGAGGCGACAAAATAAAGGTTTGAGGCGAGGACACCTCGAACAGCAACTATTTCAAAAAGTAAGATTAATTCTCTTCGTCCGTCTTCGCTCCTTCCCAACCAATGATTGCTGTTTTTCTTATATTTCCCCAGCGATAGCCGTCGAATGTTCCCGAACTGCGAATCACGCGATGACAAGGAATTAAAAACGCAACAGGATTGCTGCCGATTGCCGTTCCTACGGCACGCGATGCACTTGGATTCCCAATTTCTTCGGCGACATTTCCGTAAGTAGATAATTTTCCAAAAGGAATTTTCAGCAGCGTTTCCCACACTTTCAACTGAAAATCCGTTCCTTTTAAATGCAGTTTTATTTCGGGCAATTTGCTCCAGTCATTTTGAAAAATAAAGAGCGCATTTTGTTGCAGCATATCCAATTTTTTATGAAAAACGGCATTGGAAAATTGTTTCTTTAAATCAAATAAAGCTTCCTGTTCATTTTCTGCGAAAGCCATATAACATACGCCTTTCGCGGTAGAAGCTACGATTAAATTCCCAAACGGGCTTTCCGCGAAACTGTAATTCAAGGATAAATTTTTGCCGCCGTTTTTATACTCTGCAGGCGTCATTCCTTCGATGTTTACAAATAAATCGTGCAGCCGGCTCGTACTTGATAGCCCTGTTTCAAAAGCGGCGTCAAACAACGTTACTCGGCTGTCTTCTTTCAAAATATTTTTAGCATATTCCACGCTGATGTATTGCAAAAATTTTTTCGGGCTTGTGCCTGCCCAGTCGGTAAATAACCGCTGAAAATGTGCAGGGCTCAAATGTACTTTTTCCGCCACTTCATCAAGGTCCGGCTGTTGTTTGAAATTATTTCTGATGTAATCAATTGCGTCTGCGATGCGGTTGTAATTGATAACTTGCTGCGTGTTCATTGATTCAAATTTATACAAATGTCATCCATATTTTTTTCATAGAAAATCCGAAATATGCGGAGTTTATCTGCCCTCGGATTACAGGCAAAAGAAATTCACAATTGATTTCGGTATTAAAAAATTGACCACTTGGCAAAACTGAATTTTCGGCATACATTGCGCTTCCTCAATTGATACTGTATTTTTACCTTGATATAAAAAATTAAGAACTCGATTTAATAATTTAATAAAAACAAAATAATGAAGAAATTATTACTTTCTATTGCAGTTGTATTGGCTGCATCGGCAAGCGCTTTGGCACAAACAAAAACTATTGCCGACAGCACTTCTCCACAAGTAGAAACTATCGTTGTTATCCGCCATGGAGAAAAGCCGCAAGGTGGTCTCGGACAACTCAACTGTAAAGGGCTGAACCGCTCACTTGCATTGCCGAAAGTATTGCTTAATAAGTTTGGCAAACCACAGTTCATTTTCGCACCCAATCCATCGGAAAAAGTGGACGATGCCAAATATTTTTATGTCCGTCCATTAGCAACCATTGAGCCGACAGCTATTTATTGCGGCTTGCCCGTTAATACCGAGTTCGGCTACCTGGAAATTGAAGCACTGGAAAATGAGCTGTACAAACCGGAATATAGAAACTCCACTATTTTTATTGCATGGGAACATGGTTTGCTCAATGCCTTTGTCCACAGAATAATCAGGCATAACGGCGGTAATGACAAATCTGTACCTTCATGGTCGAACGATGAGTACGACAGAATTTTTGTATTTAAAATTATAAGAGAAAATGGTCAAAGAAAATTCTCCTATACAATTGACCACGAAGGACTAAACGGCGTGAGCGACCAATGCCTGCTTTAAAATTATTTGAGTTTTTTACAGAAAATAACGCTGTATTTATTTGTTAATTCAATTTTATTAATGAACGATAGCTTTGCTCGTTAACCGAGTTCCGCTATCTTCGTACTCCAAAAAAATATTGTTATGAACCTACACGAATATCAGGCGAAAGAATTATTGAAAAAATATAACGTTCCCGTGCAAGAGGGAATTGCTGTGGAATCGGTAGCTGCGGCGGAAGATGCGTACCGGCAAATCAAAGCGGAAACTGATTCCAAATTTGCCGTTATCAAAGCACAAATTCACGCAGGCGGACGCGGAAAAGGAACAATTAAAGAACATCCCGAACAACACGGCGTACAAGTTGTAAAAAGTGTGGAAGATGCAGCCGAAGTAGCAAAAAACATTTTGGGCGGAACTTTGGTTACGATTCAAACAGGCGCAGCGGGCAAAAAAGTGAACAAAATATTTGTTGCAAAAGACGCCTATTACGACGGACCAAGCCCTACAAAAGAATTTTATTTGTCCATTTTATTGGACAGAGCAAAAGGGCAAAACGTCATCATGTACAGCACAGAAGGCGGCATGGACATTGAAGAAGTCGCACACAACACACCCGAAAAAATATTCAAAGAATGGGTGCATCCGTCAGGCGGATTGTTGCCTTTTCAGGCGCGCAAAATTGCCTTCAATTTTGGTTTGAGCGGCGATGCATTTAAGAACTGTGTGAAATTTGTAACCAATTTATACAACGCCTACATCGGCGTGGATGCAAGTATGCTGGAAATAAATCCACTGTTCAAAACATCGGATGAAAAAATTATCGCGGTAGATTGTAAACTGAATATTGATGAGAATGCATTAATTCGTCGTCCCGAAATTGCTGCACTGCGCGACATTACAGAAGAAGACCCAACCGAAGTTGAAGCGGGACAATACAATCTCAACTTTGTAAAACTCGACGGCAATGTTGGTTGTATGGTAAACGGCGCAGGACTTGCGATGGCAACAATGGATATGATTAAACTAAGCGGCGGCGAACCTGCGAACTTCTTGGATGTTGGCGGTACGGCAAATGCACAAACTGTGGAAGCGGGTTTCAAAATCATTCTGAAAGACCCGAACGTAAATGCAATTTTAATAAATATCTTCGGCGGCATCGTGCGCTGCGACCGTGTTGCAGCCGGCGTGATTGAAGCGTATAACAAACTAGGCGATATTAAAATTCCAATCATCGTGCGGCTGCAAGGAACAAATGCCGAAGAAGCGAAAAAGTTGATTGATGAAAGCGGCTTAAAAGTAGAATCTGCAATTTTGTTGAGCGAAGCAGCGGATTTGGTAAAGAAAGCAGTGGCGTAAAATCTTCTCTAATAAATTTAATGAATCGCTGTGATGATAATAATCATTACAGCGATTTTTATTTTGTATAAAAAGCAAAGCCGTGAAGAGAATCATAATTCGCAAATCATACATCCTCATTATCTTTGCCGCACATGATGATGCAATTACATTATTGGCTAAAAAAGCAGATATTTAAGATTGTAGATTTTTTTTATCCGCCGTTTAAAAAATTTATTCCGTTACGAACGTTTCGCTATGCGGTTTGCGGCGGCAGCAATTTGGTATTGAGCAATACACTATTCTTTGTTTTCTTTCATTATGTCGTGGGCAAACAGTTTATTCCGCTTCATTTCGGAAGTATTTCTTATGTAATTTCTCCACACGTTGCAGCGCTGATTTTATCATTCATCGTGTGTACACCCATAGGCTTTTATCTCAACTTATTCGTGGTATTTCCCGGCTCGCAGTTGAGGCGGCGTATCCAGTTTGTACGTTATTTTCTGGTGTGTATTCTAAACCTGATATTGAATTATATCTTGCTAAAATTCTTTGTAGAGAAGCTGCATATTTATCCAACCATTGCCAATATTCTAAACACCGTGATTGTGGTAACGCTCACTTACATTCTGCAACGAAACTTTTCGTTCAAAGAAAAGCGCAATCAATGATGTCCGAAAATCCATCGATACAGCAAAATCAATAGTGCAACAAGGAACATCAGAATAGAAATTCTGTTCATGCCATGCATCATTTTGAGATAAGTATCGGGTTTGTCTTTTTTATCGCGCTTCTTGATGTATAGATATTCTGCTATTTGCCTTAAAATGCCCATATAAAAAGTTTGAGAAACAAAGTTATCATTTTTACGGCAAAGCCTTACATTTGCAAACGCTTTCGGGGAATTAGCTCAGTTGGTAGAGCGCTTGCATGGCATGCAAGAGGTCAGCGGTTCGAACCCGCTATTCTCCACGTTAAAATCAAGCACTTATCATAATATGTAAGTGCTTTTTTATTTTCGATAAACTCTTGAAATACATTATTTTATAACAAACTCGTAGCTGCCTGAACTAATCGAATATTCTCTTACATTTTTTATTCGTTGGTTTTTATAATACGCAGTTTGCCCCGGCAGAAGCGGAAAATTAATTGTAGCCGAAGCATTCGCCGGAATAGTTACATTATAATAAACAATATTTCCATTTCTCTTCCATGATGAAATAATTTTTCCGTAAGGACTTATATGCTCTGCCGTGAAATAATTTAAGCTATCGACAAAATTTGGGGCTAATAAAACATTTTTAAATCCCGGATGATTTTCATCGGGTTTAATACCGCCGAGAGCTTTGTATAACCATGCGCCTATTTCGCCGAACATAATATGGTTGAGCGATAAATCTCTTTTCAAATTAATATTCCAGTTTTCATACAAGGTAGTTGCGCCATTTACAATCCACCAGCCCCATGAAGGAAATGTTTTTTGTGCAGCTAAACGATACGCTGTTTCAGCCTGTCCGTTATCGCTCAAAGCGCCGAGTATCGCTTTCGCGCCAAGGATGCCTACGTCCAGATGATAATTATTTGCAGCCACCGAATCGGCAAGGTTTGCCGCGACTTTACGCTTTAAGCTGTCCGGCACAATTCCCCAAAACAAAGGCATACTCAATTCCGTTTGAAAACCATCTGCATATATTGCTTTTTTTGCATTCAGATATTTTTCGTTGATGGCATTTTTTATTTTTTCTGCTAATACCCCATACTTTATATAGTCATCATTTTTGTGCAGCACATGAGCCGCTTTTGCCAGAATATTTACATCTACATAATAATAAACAGACGAAACTAATTCTACCGGAGTTTTGGACTTCAAGGGTGCCCAATCGCCAAGTCCCCAATCAGTCAATCCTGTGGGATACAACTCATCAATATGATTTACATAACGCTTTATATTTTCATAATTGTCGCTCAAAATTTTACTATCGCCATAGAACAGATAGACATTCCATGGGATAATGGCGACAACGCTTGTCCAGTCGGGTCCATTTCCCCATTCATATCCCCAGCCGTCGGTTGGGATAATGGACGGCAACACACCATTCGGCTGCTGCTCATCGCGAACATCTCTCAGCCATTTTTCATAAATAGTAATGGCATCAAAATTATACAAGCCCGTTTCGCTGGCAATATGCGCATCGCCTGTCCAGCCGTTTTTCTCGCGTTGCGGGCAATCGGTGGGATAGCCGAAAAGATTGGACAAATAAGAAGCATTGGTCGCTGCGTAAATTTTATTAATCAATTCACTGGATGTTTGAATATTTCCGACAGGCGCTACATCGCTGTGCATAAAATATGCAGTAAGATTTTCTTTGCTCAAGGATATTGGTTTGTTTGCTTTCACTTCTACATACTGAAATCCTTTGTAATCAAAATGCGGCATAAAAGTTTCGGCGCCTTTTCCGTTCAATGTATAAATATCGGTAGCAAAAGGGTCGTAACTGCGCGTATTTTCGGCAAGAAAATAATCGACATTGGACTGGTCAGGATAGCCATTTTTATCTAATCGTTCTGCGTGAATCACATGAACAAGAGTGCCGGAATCGCCATTCAGCGTAATGCGCGTAACGCCTGCAATGTTGCGCCCAATATTAAAGATGTAAACCGAGTCATTCATTTTGGTAATGCTTACCGGTTTTATTTCTTCCACGTTGCGTATAGGCTGCATAGCTGCTGCCGAAATATATTCGCCCGGCGCTTTTCTATATACTATATTTTTCCATTTGCTGTCGTTGAAGTTTACCGTGTTCCATCCGAGCTGCTCCCGTCTTGCATCATAATGTTCTCCTGTGTAAATACTGTTATAAACAATTGGTCCAAGAGATGTTTTCCAGTTTCTGTCCGAACTTATTGTTTCTACCGAACCATCGCTGTAGGTAATTCTTAAATCAAAACAAAATGCCGGGCGATTGCGCCACGGAGCACGCTCATAATCCCAAACTGCCTGTGTTTGAAAATTGTACCAGCCGTTACCGAGAATTACGCCAATGGCATTTTTGCCTTCCTGTAAATTTTGTGTTACATCATAAGTTACATACAAATTGCGACGGTCAAAACGTGTATATGCAGGGTCTAAGCGGTGGTTGCCTATTTTCTTGCCATTGATATATAATTCATACAATCCGGCAGCGGCTATGTATGCTCTGGCAGATTTGATAGATTTGGAAGCATCAAATACTCTGCGGAAATACGGAGCAGGCTTAATATTTCTATCCTCTCCATCGCTTATCCACCAGCCTCTCCAATTGGCTTCTGACAGCATTCCCGTTTCAAAAGAAGCAGTTGATGAAACAGGATGTTTGTCTCCGTTTTTCCAAACAGAAACTCGCCAGTAATATTTTGTAAAAGGTTGTAGTTTTTTTCCCCGGTAAGTAATAAGATTAACCGAAGAATCGACTTTTCCTGTTTCCCAAAAATTGCCCGTTCCTTTTGAAACGCTGATGGAATCAGTACCCACAGCAATTTGATAAGCGCTTTGAAATACACCGGAAGTTGCATCTGGAATATGCCATACAAATCGCGGATGAATATTATCGATACCAATCGGATTTTCAAGATACTCACATTTCAAACCAACAACCTGCGCCTGAGCAGAAAACACTGATATCGAAAGAAAAAATAAGAACAACAACTTCATAATAGCCGGTTTTGTTTCTCTACTTTTCATAATATTTAAATCGTTTCTGTTTATAGTTTCAATAGTATTTTATTATTTTCGGGAGTTAATCTAAAAACTGAGCCTGCCGCCTTGCTGAATGTGCCCTGCGTTGCCTCGACTTTATAAGAAGTTTTTTCGAAGACAGCTTGAACAGATTGCTGTACAATATTTTGAAATGGGAGATTCACTGAATCTGCGGTTTCAAGTTCCAAATACCATTTCTGTTGGATATTGCTATCCAAATATATAGCTATTTGCCTCTCTGTAAATTCTATGTGCAATATTCCCGGAATGTTTTTTAATTGCCAGCTGATTTTTAAAATACCTTTTTGACTGTCATCCACAGAAACAACATTCCCGTCCACAAGGACATTTTTTCCGTCAATTATTGTTTTAAATTCAAGCCCGGCACGCTTGTTTTCTTTGCTCCACAAATAACCATCGACAAACGGCAATGTAAACAACCGGCATTCATTGGAAGTTGCGGCATTTTGAAAATATGGCGAAACAAGATTCTCGTCGAACAAATGTATATCCCTGAAACGCAATGCGCCATTCTCCCACAACAAATTTGCTCTGTAATACCTGCTGTTAAACCACACTGTTTTTTTATTGCCGTTCCGAACATCTTCCAAAGCCGTAACCGACGTTGACGGAGTTACGAGAAAATGTTTTTTAAACCATTGACCGGACTCAGCCAAAGTTTCTACACGCACTTGTTTTTCGTCCCTTAATTTTTCAATCAACGGGAATTGTAGCTCAAGACCTTTTGCCATTGCATTCCACGTAAAAGAATTTTCCTGCCCGGCTTGCGTATAAGCAAATGCCATTGATGCGCCGTTTACGAATTGTTTTAAAAACCAATTTATCCATACAGCATTTCCGCCGGCTCTCGGATAAACAGGTTCGAGTGTTATTACACCTTGTCTTGATTGTTCCAATCCATCGTCGTACTGATGTATCGGGTCGCTGCCCAGCATTCTGAAAACAGGAACAGGAATTTGTTTGTTCTTATGTTGCGCCGGCATATAAACATTCACTTTGCTTGGATAGTATGCCTGATTCCAGTATCCGCCCCACAATGTATATCCGTCTGTGCCATATTGATCTTTGCAGTTGGCGGAAGCGACTATATGATACTTATTGTACATATACTGTAAGCTGTAAGCATCAATAAACCACGATGCAACGGATTTAGGATAATAGCCGAATATTTTTTTGAAATCCTTCATATAAGTATCAATCAGTTTTCTCCTTTCGCCGGGTGTATAACCGGTTGAAAAACCAACATTAGCACGCCAATCCCATGGATAACGTCCGCGCCATTTCATACCCGAATTTTCTACCAGCGGCTGCGGAATTTCCCACCACGCGCCTATTTCAAACGAATCGCGCGGAAGCGCTTTCAACAGTTTTTGATACCGGGCATCCATTAAAGCATCGTATTGCAATAAAAAAGTTCCACCTAAATGGCACTTCCGCATTAAAGCAATTTGATTAACAACAGTTTGGTATAAAACATCTTCAGTAATCGCAGGGTCGCGAGGCTCCAATAACCGGATAAAGTTGACTATGTTCACGATGCGTGGAGACTGGCAACTGCCTGTCTTTGCTATACAAAAAAGCAGAAAACAACTAAAAACGACCTTTCTCATGTGCATAATTTACATATTCGGGTATTTATTATTTGTCAAGCAACCGGATTTGATAGCTAAACGATGTGGGACGGGAATACACTCTGTATTTTTCCAACGGACGCGGACCACAACCATTAGAACCAACACCCAGTGTTTTATGTTCAATGCACAAAACCGTATGATTACTCTTTGGCAAATCAATTCTGTATTCAACATTTTCCATTTCCTCATCACTGTACGGAAGTGCGGAAAACTGGAACAGGCTATCTGTGTGTATTACGGAAAATTGATTGCCTCCCGCATCCAGCAAACTGACTGTACGTACATCTTCATGATTGCCGCACTCCATCGGTTTTTCGTAAGGTGTCATTAGCTCTTCAACGCTGCTGTAATAATTTCCGACATCTGAGCCTTGCTTTCTATCAGCGTAATTTTCCATCGGACCTCTGCCGTAATATTGTACGCTATCCATGCTTTTATTTAAAAAATATCTTACGCCTATGTGCGCCAGCACAATATCGGAACTACTGAACTTAACATCATTGGAAACATTAATCACACCTTTGCCGTTGATGGTATAAGCTACATGATGCTCCACCCAAAAACCATTTCTGCCTGTGCCTCTCAGGTCTACAGATATTTCCACTAAGTTGGATGCTGCTTTTTTGTAAGCGACATTTTCTGCTTTCCACGACAATGAATTTAAACCATATTTCATCCAATCCCTGTAAGCCCACATATCATCAATCTGATGCGGTGCACGCCACAAATGCAGCATTGGACCACCATTTGCCTGCAAGAGTTCCGTATTATTTTCCAGCATCTTTGAAAAAGTACCTTTTGTTTTATCAAATTCCAGTAAGAATCTGCTGCCCTTAACGGTAATAAATTGCGAAGCATCATTTACCGTAATATCTTCTCCATTGTCCGTTATTCTTGTTTCCGGAGCAGATGCAGGTAACAATATTTGCTGCGATGCAACTTCATAACCTTTATTTGCCCACAGCAAATCTTTGGTTGTGTAAAAAGCTATTCTTACAAAATATTCGCTGCCGGCACGCGGTTTCAGCTTATAAGGGATTTTAATATCTTTTTCCTTTTGTGGTGCAATATTTCCTGTTTTAAAATCGCCGGAAGCAATTACATTGCCATTTTCGCTTAGCTCCCATTTCGCAGAAAAATTGTTCAAGTTGGCAAACTGATAACGATTGCTGATAGTAAATATTTGCTTGTCAAAATCTTTCGCAGCAATACTTATCCATTGATATGCATGCTTTAATTCGGGATATTGCGGCTTCGGATTTCTGTTGGAAAATACTACGCCTTTATGAATAAAATAATGGTCGTTGGGAACTTCGCCAAAGCCGCCGCCATAAGCGGTTATCGGGTGTTTCGGGTCGCGGTTGTTATAAATTCCCTGGTCTTGCCATTCCCATATTGCACCGCCCAGCAATGCAGGATATTTGTTGAATAAATCGTTATACTCATCCACCGACCCCATAGAATTGAACATGGAATGCGCATATTCACACAGGTAAAAAGGTTTTACTAAAGTCTTATCCTTAGCATGTTTTTCCAGATTATCTACATCGGTGTACATTTCACTGTCTATGTCTGCGGGATTATTATCTCCGATACCAAAACCCTGATAATGCGTTGGGCGTGTAGAATCTATTGTTTTTATAGTTCGCAAAGCCGCCCTGAAATTGCTTCCACCGCTGCCGCATTCATTTCCCAAAGACCAGATGATTACAGAAGGATGGTTTTTAAAGCTTTCCACATTTGCCACATTTCTGTCTATAATGGCAGCTTTAATTCGTGGGTCTTCATTAAATTCATCCCACGAGCCATGACATTCGAGGTTGGCTTCCGCTACCAGATAAATTCCGTACTTATCGCATAGTTCATACCAGTAAGGGTCATCGGAATAATGGCAGGTGCGCACATGATTGCAATTGGCTTGTTTGATTAGAATAATATCTCTAATCATTTGTTCTCTTGTAATGGCGTGTCCGTCATCGGGCCAGTTTTCGTGCCTGTTTACACCTTTCAGTTTTATGGGCACACCGTTTACCAAAAACAATCTGCCTTTGATTTCTATCTTCCTAAAGCCGGTTTGTGAAGATAAAATTTCTGTGTTGTTGCCTTTCCCATTCGTCAAAGTAAGAACAGTTGTATAAAGCACAGGCGTTTCTGCCGTCCATTTTTCAGGATTTTTTACGGGAAAATTTACCGAGACCAACACTTCTTCTCCCGGCTGCAAAGCGGGCACGGAAGTCTCTGCCGATGCGCCTTTTACGGATTTTTGCTCATCATACAAAACGGCTTTCAATGTTTGCGGCGCAGTAGCTGAACTACCGTAGTTTTTGACTTTTACACTTATTTTTTCAGTTGCATTTTTATACTGGTTATCCAAATCTGTCTTAATAAAAAAATCCCGGATGTGTTCATCAGGGCTGCTCCACAGCGTTACGTTTCTGAAAATACCACTCAAGCGCCACATATCCTGGTCTTCCAGATAACTACCCACGGTAAAGCGATATACTTCGGCGGCAATTATATTTTTTCCCGGTTTCACATATTTTGTAATATCAAATTCGGCAGCATTACGGCTGTTCACACTATAACCTACTTTATGACCATTAATCCATAAGAAAAAACCCGCATCCACACCATCAAAAGTTACAAATATTCTCCGCCCCTGCCACGATGCAGGCAGTTCAAAATCTCTGCGGTAGCTGCCGACCGGATTGCGTTGCTCGTAAGTAGTATAACTTACCGGCGGTGTACTCATTACATGAGGAAAATCTTTTTGAAAAATATAAGTATAGTTGCTGTAATTGGGCGTTCCGTATCCTTCCACCTGCCAGTTGGACGGAACATTTATATCAGCCCAATGGGAAACATCGTAATCTGGTTTGTAAAAATCAACCGGGCGTTTCTGGGGCCAATCTACATAATTGAATTTCCAGTTGCCGTCCAGACTCTTGCAGAAAGAGGAAGCAAACCTATCGGCATTTAAAGCTTCAGACATCGAACCGTAAGGCATCAAAATTGCGTGCGCCGGTTCTTTATTGATACCGATGCATTCCGGGTCTTCAATTTCCTCAGGAATCGAAGCCGTATCTGTCTTGGAAAAAAGATGATTAAAAGAGTACGGAACAGTCGAAGTATCGGTGTGCGTCTGAACACTATTAACCGGAAAAACCAACCCGAAAAGAAGATTGAGACGTAAAAAAATGGTCAACATTAGTTTTCTGAATTTATTGTTTAAGATTACAAACAATGCTGAAACAAAGAAAACAAATAATTAACAAATAGTTCTTAACAATAACAATCTGTTCAAAATTTGGATTGAATGAATACAATAAATAATATAAAATAAAACAGCTGCACAACATCATTGTACAGCCGTTCAAAAGAAAGTCCCGGCTTTTTAACTTACACCACTCCCATTTTCAACTTTATTATCAGGATTTACAAAAACCAATTTCCCTTCTGTATTTTCCGCCATTAAAATCATGCCGTTGCTTTCGATGCCGCGCATTTTACGAGGCGCAAGATTTGCCACAACCGTTACCTGTTTACCCACAATTTCTTCAGGGGAAAAGTGCATAGCTATGCCGGAACAAATAGTGCGCACTTCGTCGCCCATATCGATTTGCAGCTTCAATAATTTGTCAGCCTTCGGAATTTTTTCTGCTTCGATAATCGTACCTACACGCAAATCGATTTTTGCAAAATCATCGAACTGAATTTGTGCTTTCCGGTTTGCAACTTCCGGTTTCGCTTCTATTGAAACACTTGCTGCATCTGCTTTTACCAAACCTGCTTTTAGTTTTTCTATTTGATAACTAATTTCTTCGTCTTCTATTTTTCTAAACAACAATTCAGGCGGGTTAAGCGAATAGCCAACACTTAATAATTTGATTCTTCCACCGTTTTTCCATTCCAGCATTTTATCCACCACTTTCATCATCCTGCACAATTTACGTGCGGTATTCGGTAAAAACGGATTGATGAAAATGGCAAGATTGGCACAAAGTTGTAAACACAAATGCAGACAATTATCAATCAATTGCTGGTTCTGCGGATTTTCTTCCAAAGTCTTTGCAACAATCCAAGGCTCTTTTTCCTGCATATATTTATTGCCTTTGCGCGCAAGGTCAATCACTTCAAAAAGTGCATCACGAAATTTATAGTTTTCAAGATTTTTTTCGATCGCAATTTTTGTATTTTCAATATCTGCAATTAACGTTTCATCTTTTTCATCCAACAGTGCAGCGTGCAACGGCGGCACTTTGCCGTTGCAGAGTTTATGCATCAGCACAAAACTTCTGTTTACAAAATTGCCGAAGATGCTTACGAGTTCGCTATTGTTCGCATCCTGAAAACCTTTCCACGTAAATTCACTGTCTTTGTTTTCGGGAAGAATTGTTGTGAGATAATAACGCAGCACGTCTGCCATTTGCGGTCCGCCGTTTTCTTTCTTGATGAAATCATCAATATAATCCTGCATTTCGAGTTTCCAGTTTCGGCTTGTACTCATCTTGTCGCCTTCAAGATTGACGAACTCGTTGGCAGGTACATTGTCAGGCAAAATATTGCCGTGCAACTTCAGCATCACGGGAAAAATAATACAGTGAAAAACGATATTATCCTTCCCGATAAAATGAATGAGCTTCGTGTCTTTATCGCCCCAGAGAACATTGTAATCGAGATTATTATCAAGACAAAATTGTTTCGTCGCGCTTATATATCCAATCGGCGCATCGAACCATACATACAAGACTTTAGACTCTGCGCCGGCGATGGGAACGCGGATACCCCAATCCAAATCTCTTGTAACAGCGCGCGGCTGCAAACCGCCGTCCAGCCAGCTTTTGCACTGACCGAGCACATTGGTTTTCCAATCGTTTTTATGGTCTTCGAGAATCCATTTGCGCAGCCATTCTTCATGTCTGTCCAAAGGCAAGTACCAATGTTTCGTTAAACGTTTTACGGGCGCTTTTCCGCTTAATGTGCTTACAGGATTAATCAACATTTCGGGACTTAAACTTGTGCCACATTTTTCGCACTGGTCGCCGTAAGCGCCATCGAATCCGCAATTGGGACAAGTTCCTTTGATATATCTGTCGGCGAGAAATGTTTGCGCTTCTTCGTCGTAAAACTGTTCCGATTCTTTTATTTCCAAGTCGCCATTATCATTCAACTTGGTAAAAAATTCCTGCGCCGTTTTGTGATGCAGCGGCGACGACGTGCGATGATAAATATCAAACTGAATACTTAAATCTTCAAAGTTTTGTTTGATGATTGGATGATATTTATCGATAATCGCCTGCGGCGTTGTACCTTCTTTTTTTGCCTGAATGGGAATGGCTGTTCCGTGCTCGTCGCTGCCGCAAACAAATACTACGTCTTTGCCTTGCGCTTTTAAATAACGTACAAAAATATCTGCCGGTAAATATGCGCCAGCCAAATGCCCGATGTGTTTCAAACCGTTGGCATAAGGCAATGCTGCCGTAATCATGTATCTTTTCGCTGAACTCATTTGTATAAAATTAGGTGGACAAAGGTATTGCAAAGTAAGGGAAAACCGAAAGAGAGAATTGGTCTTAGACAAAGACTATACGCTATACTCAAACATTTTCTGCACTACCACTCCGCTCTCGCGCTGGGACTTGCGTCTAACGAAGTAAACTCGTTGTTTTGATATTTATGATAAGCCGTCATGGCAATCATTGCAGCATTGTCCACGCAATATTGGAAATCGGGAATAAATGTTTTGATATTATTTTGCAAACCATATTCTGTCAAAGCCATCCGTAATCCGCTATTGGCACTTACACCGCCCGCAATGCACACTTGCTTCACACCGGTTTGTACAACAGCTTTTTTCAATTTCTTCATTAAAATACGAATAATAGTCCGCTGAACAGAGGCGCATAAATCATTTAGATTTTCTTCAATAAAATTTGGATTTTCCCGGACTTGCTTTTGCAAAAAATACAATACCGAAGTTTTTAGTCCGCTGAAGCTGAAATTCAGTTCGGGAATTTGCGGCTCTGCAAATTTGAATGCATTCGGGTTTCCAAGCTTTGCATATTTATCAATTAACGGACCACCCGGATATTTCAAACCCAACAATTTTGCCGTTTTGTCAAATGCTTCTCCGGCGGCATCATCAATGGTTTCGCCAATAACTTCCAATTGCAAAGGCGAATGCGCCAGTACAATTTGCGTATGCCCGCCGCTTACCGTCAAACATAAAAAGGGAAATGCAGGTTTATTTTCCGCAATCAGGTTCGCCATTACATGCGCCTGCATATGATGTACACCAATCAAAGGTTTCTCCAAAGCCAAAGCCAGCGATTTGGCAAACTGTGCGCCTACCAAAAGGCTCCCGATTAACCCGGGTGCCTGTGTAAAAGCAATTGCATCCAATTCTTCCCGGGAACAATTTGCTTCTTTCAAAGCAGTTGTAACCACAGGCACAATATTTTGCAAATGCGCGCGACCGGCAAGTTCCGGCACCACACCGCCGTATTGCTCGTGAATTTTCTGCGTAGCAATAATGTTTGACAATATTTCTCCGTTTCTACAAACCGACGCGCTGGTTTCATCGCAGGAACTTTCTATCGCCAATAAAGTAATATTCTTAGCCGATTGTTGCATAATTAAGTGGGCAAAGATAAATATTAATCGCGAGGTGTGAGTCCGCGAAATAGATTGCCACACATCTATTCCACTTTCAACACCACTGCATATTTGCTAAAAATATTTTTCGACGATTTTTTCGGGAAAACTATTTCATTCGTTGCTGCATTCCATTTCAGTTTTTCTTTTGTTCCTAAAATGGAAATTTTGTTTTGTTTCGATGTAAACCCTTCGGGCAAATGCAGCGTCTGCGGCAATGTTACTACATCATTTTTTTCATCGGAAAGAATGAAAATGTATTTTGCTTTTCCGTCTTCCGATTGCGTGTAAACAATATTGTTTTCTTCGTAAGGCGCCAAAGGTTTGGAATCATAAACCGCATCGCCGTAAACGTGCATCCACGCGCCAATATCTTTTAACCGACTGTACGCCGTATCGCTCCAATCGCCTTCGGGCGAAGGTCCGATATTCAACAATAAATTGCCGCCGCGCGAAACTATTTTAATCAACAAATGCACCACATAATTTGCCGTTTTATAATGGTCGTTCGGCACATAGCTCCACGAGTTTCCCAGCGTAATGCAGCTTTCCCAGGGATTGTTCAAAGGCTCGTCCGGAACAGTTTGTTCCGGCGTTTGATAATTCTCGTATTTGCCCGGAACGGTTCTGTCCACAATCAAAATTCCGGGTTGGTTTTTACGCGCCATCGCAGCAATGCGCGGCATATCAATATCCTGATTGTAACGAATACCTTTTTGCCAATCCACGTTTTTATCAACGCTTGCCAGCGGACGAACCCAGCCGCCGTCCAACCACAAAATATCCACGGAACCGTACCCGGTTGTCAGTTCATTTATTTGATTATAAACAAAGTTTTTAAAATCGTTCCACCGTTGCGGATATTTGGCAGGGTCGTAATTCACGTTTCGGTCTTTCGGCGGAAAATACGGCCACCAATAATCTTGGCTGTGCCAATCGGGCTTGGAAAAATAGGCGCCAATCATAAAGCTGTCTTTCCGAAAACTCTTAAATACTTCTTTCGCAATGTTCGCTTTCGGATTGGACGAAAAAGGCGTTTTGGACGAAGTAACTTTGTAATCGGTCTGATGCGTGTCGAACATACAAAAACCATCGTGATGTTTCGTTGTAAACACCACGTATTTCATGCCTGCATCTTTAGCAGCAGTCGCCCATTTGTCCGGATTAAATTTTATGGGATTGAAAGTCGTTTGCAAATTTTCATAAGCCTTTACATAATCAAAATAATTATCGGCATACGGACCTTTGCGTTGTGTCCAGCCTTCATCTTCGGGACAAATGCTCCAACTTTCCACAATACCCCATTCGCTGTAAGTTCCCCAATGCATCAGCAAACCGAATTTTTCTTTTTGCCAATGGTGCAGTTTCTTCAAAACCAGCGGGTCGGTCGGATACTCATACGTTTTGGATTTTTTGTGTTGCTGCGCAAATGCAGTGTTTATCAGTATTACAGAAGATAAAAGAAGAAAATATTTTTTCATAACATTGAACGATAAGATTTTAAAGATAATATTGAATTGTGAAACATTCAAACATTTTTTCAATAAAACACAATCAACTATTGAGTATATTTGAAGCAAGATATCTGCTACTCAACCCAATAATATGTACAGCTTTAAAAACGATTATTCCGAAGGAGCGCATCCAAATATTCTCAACAAATTAATAGAAACAAACCTTGTTCAACAGGCAGGTTACGGAGAAGATGATTATTCAACGGAAGCAAAAAACATACTGAAACAAAAGCTGAATAACGATGATGCGAAAATATATTTTGTGTCCGGCGGCACACAAACTAATTTTATCGTTATTGCAGCATTGCTTCGCCCGCACGAAGCCGTAATAAGCGCAGACACGGGACATATTTTTACCAACGAAGCAGGCGCCATCGAATCTTCGGGACACAAAATAATTCCTATTCCTACGAAAGACGGAAAAATAAAAACGGAAGAAATCGCGAACATCCTAAAAGAATACAATTCGCCCAACACGGTAAAACCTAAGCTGGTGTACATTTCCAACGCTACGGAATTAGGAACGATTTACAGCAAAAACGAACTGTCGGCACTATTTGAATTTTGCAAATCCAACAATTTGTATTTGTTCATGGACGGCGCAAGGCTCGGCAATGCTTTAACGGCGTACGATAATGATTTGACATTCTCAGACATTGCTGCATTGACAAATGTGTTCTATATCGGCGGCACGAAGAACGGCGCGTTGCTCGGCGAAGCAATTGTTTTCAACACATCCGAACTTGCAACGGACTTTGATTACATGGTAAAACAAAAAGGCGCATTGTTGTCCAAAGGAAGAGTGCTGGGCATCCAGTTTTTGGAATTGTTCAAAGACGATTTGTATTTTTCCCTGGCAAAAAGAGCGAATGATTTGTGTATGAAAATCATCAACGCAGCGAAAGAACAAGGTTATTCTTTTTTGGCGGAAACCTCGACCAATCAGGCATTTCCGATATTACCGAACAAACTGATTGAAAAATTAATGCAGCGATATTCGTTTTATATTTGGGAAGAAATAGATACAAATTTTTCAGCCGTAAGATTGATTACTTCCTGGGCGACTGATGAAGATAAGGTGGATGAATTTATTAGGGATTTGAAAAGTTTGAGTTTGTAAAAGCTCTCCGGCATTTGAAATGCCGAAGCTGTATAGGCGAATTTGTAATTCATAATAATGGATAATGAGAATGCACAGATACAGATTTGCGATGGCACATCACAGCGAGCAGCTGGATGAATTTATTAATGATTAAAAAAAATAGAGCTTGTATTATCAATCCTGAGCAAGATGAAAAACTACATTGAGCTAACTATTATTTGCAATTTGTATAAATTCGTGCGTAATGTACACCGCCAACATTATTACACACAAAGGGCAAAAACGCATTGCCGTAACTTTTGAAAAGCAACCCGAACTGATTGCACGTTTCAAAAAGCTGAAAGGTGCAAGATGGAGCGCTTCGCTCAAGGTTTGGCATTTGCCCGATACAGCTGAATACCGCAAACGATTCGGCGTAGAAGTTGCGCCCGTATCCAAAGAAATATTGCTGAAAATTCACGAAATCAATAAGCCCGCCATGCAGCGTTTGGTGGAAGAATTGCAACTGAAAGGTTACAGCACAAACACAATAAAAACGTACAAAAACGAATTTGCACAACTGCTGTATATACTCAAAAACCATCCTGTTGATAAGCTGAATGCCGATAAAATTCGCGGTTATTTTCTCTATTGCATCAACGAACTGAAAATGACGGAAGCCTTGCTGCACAGCCGTTTCAATGCCGTAAAATTTTATTTTGAACAAGTACTGAAGCGCGAAAAAGTTTTTGTAGAAATTCCCCGACCCAAAAAGCCGTCAAAACTGCCCAAAGTCATCAATGCGCAAGACATCAAAAAAATGTTTGACGCAACCGACAATCTGAAACATAACTTGATGCTGAAACTATGCTACGGAATGGGCTTGCGCGTAAGCGAGATTGTGAATCTGAAAATAACGAACATCGACAGCAAGAATATGCAAGTGTTGATAGAACGCGCCAAAGGCAAAAAAGACCGCTATGTAAACCTGCCCGAAAGCGTATTGGGCGAGCTTCGTGCTTACTACAAAACATACCAACCGAAAGAATATTTGTTTGAAGGGCAATATGGCGGGCAATACAGCCTGCGCAGTGCACAACAGGTTTTCAAAAACGCGCTGAACAAAGCAAAAATAAATAAGCAGGTAGGCATCCACAGCTTGCGCCACAGCTTTGCTACACATTTGTTGGAAGCAGGAACAGACATCAGTTACATTCAAAAACTTCTTGGCCACAACGACATCAAAACCACATTGATTTATGCCGAAGTAGGCAAGAAAGATTTGAAGAAAATAAAAAGCCCGCTGGACAATATTCCATAGTTGCGCATTTTGGATATTTTAAAATAATGAATTTTTTGAACTTCTTGAAAATCAATTTGCGAAAATGTTAAAGTTGCGTATATTTGAGAGTTATAGGCAACCCCAAAACCCACCGCACATTTAGCACATTTTGGTTTTTCCAACCGCACAAACCAATGCTAAAAAAACCAAAAAGAGCTAAATTTTCCAACGCTCAACCAACATAAATCAAAACAATATTCTTATATTTGACGAAAATTGTCAAATTATGTTGGATACTTTAATTTCTATTGGAGATACTTTAAAAGAGATACGGGAAACCAAAGGTTTTCATCTTCAAGAGGTTGCTGAAAAGACAACTATCAACTATACTTCTTTGAGTAGAATTGAAACAGGAAAACGACTTCCGACAAAATCGCAAGTTCAAATTTTGGCTTCATTTTACAAGTACAGCGAACAAGAACTAATCAAACAACTGATAAGCGACAAAATCATTTACGAAGTTCAAAATGAGGATTTTGGACTTGAAGGATTTATTCTTGCCGAACAAAAAATAAAATACGGAAACTCACTTTTTAACGACTACGAAAATTTAGACAAATTTGAATTACATAGTCGTAGATACATCGGCAACAAAGCAAAATTAACAGATTGGATAATGGAAATTATCCAAAAAGAAACCACAGGAAACGACACTTTTATTGATATTTTTTCGGGTACTTCAATCGTTGCAAAAGAAGCAATGAAAACCTACAAAAATGTAGTTTTAAACGATATTTTGATTTCCAACAACATTGCTTACCAAGCGTTTTACGACAACAAAAAATGGAACTCAAAAAAAATTATTGACATCGTAAACGAGTACAACACTTTAAATCCAAAAGACTTAAAAGAAAATTATTTTTCTAAAAATTTTGGTGGCAAATTTTACGAACACGACATTTCAAAACTAATCGGACACATTCGTCAAGACATTGAAAACAGGAAAAACGAACTCAATTCAAAAGAGTACGCCATTCTTTTAACTTCGTTAATTTACACGATTGACCGACTTGCTAATACTGTCGGGCATTTTGACGCATACATCAAAAAACCGATTGCAAAACGCCCTTTGAATTTTCGCTTAATTCAAACCGAAGATTTTGCAGGAGCAAAAATTTATAAAGAAGATGCCAATAAATTGGTTAGAAAATTAAAAGGCGACATCGCATACATTGACCCACCTTATAATTCACGACAATACAGCCGTTTTTACCACATTTACGAGAATTTAGTACAATGGCAAAAACCTGAATTATTTGGTGTTGCATTAAAACCCGAACCCGAAAATATGAGTGAATATTGCACATCAAGAGCAAAACACGCTTTCAAAGATTTGGTCGAGAATTTAGATGTAAAATATTTGGCTGTTTCGTACAACAACACTTATAAATCGAAAAGCAAATCTTCTGCAAACAAAATCAAATACGAAGAAATTTTAGAGATTTTAAACAGCGTTGGAGAAACACAAGTGTTTGAACAATCGCACAAATATTTCAACACAGGAAAAACCGATTTTAATGACCACAAAGAATTTTTATTTATAACAAAAAAATATGACTAACCACAGCAAAACATATCGTTCGCCATTATTTTACGTTGGAGATAAATACAAACTCTATCCAAAAATCCGTAAATATTTCCCTAAAACGATAAATCGTTTTATCGAGCCATTTACAGGTGGTGGTTCGGTTTTTCTCAACGTAAATGCAAACGAATATTTACTGAATGACATTGATACAAATGTTATCAATATTCATCGTTTTTTAATTGAACAATCACAAAACCCGAAAGCATTTTTTGATAGCGTTTTTGAGGTTATTCAAGAGTACAATTTATCACATTCTTACATCAAAGACATTGTTCCACAAGAATTAAAGAACGAGTGGATAAAAACGTATTACGCCAAATTCAACAAAGATGGATTTGATAAATTAAAAGCCGATTACAATTCAAGTACCGAAAAAAGTGTTTTGCATTTGTATTTGCTTTTGATTTTTGGCTTTAATAGAATGTTGCGTTTTAACTCAAAAGGAGAATACAATTTACCTGTTGGAAATGTAGATTTTAATAAAAATACGGAAGTCGCATTGAACGATTATTTTCGTTTAACAAAGCAAAAAAACATAAAATTTTACAATTTAGATTTTTTAGATTTCTTCAAACAAATTGAATTTCAAGAGGACGATTTTGTATATCTTGACCCACCCTATTTAATTACATTTAGCGAGTACAACAAACTTTGGAACGAAGAAACCGAAAAACGATTACTTGACTTTTTGGAATGGTTGGACACCCAAAATGTAAAATTTGCAATTTCTAATGTTTCACATTACAAAGGAAAAATCAATCAGCAATTTTTTGAATGGAGCAGACAGCATAATTCATTCGACATAAAAAGTAATTACATCAGCTATCACGACAATTCTAACAAAGAATTTAAAGAAGTTCTGATAACCAATTATGAACCCGAAATTTTTGTTCCTACACAGGAAACAATCAACTTTACAGAACTTGAAACAGTATTAAGATAATGGCAAAGAAGAAAATAAAAAGAGTAGCAACGTATAAACAAATGGCTTTTGAAACAGCCGTTAGAAATCCTGAACGATACAAGGGAATTTTAACAGCAATTTCGCCATATATCAACAAAACGCTCAATGATGAAACACTTTTAAAAGTTGTTTCTTCGATGTATTTAAACGGAATTGTTTCAAGTGAAGGAGTTGAAATTGATGAAAATTCCACGATTGAAAGTATTGAAGATGCTGTTATCGAAGTGAATAGCACACGAAGAGCAGATGGTGGATTTCCGCAAGGTTATCAATCTCGTTTTTGGACTTACGTTAGAACTTTGTCAGAAATGGGGTTTGTGTTGGCTCAATACGGACAACCTTTGCAGTTTTCAGAAATTTCTTTGAAGTTAATCAACAACGAAATTGACGAACAAGAAGCGTTCTCTATTCAAGCAATGAAATACAACAGACGTTCGCCTTATCGCAATGTTTCAAATGATTTCAATTACTTCAAATTCATTTTGGAAGTGCTGAAACAACGTGAGCGAATTTCTTACGAGCAGTTTATCGTTTCTACTTTTAGCAATGACGGAGATGTTTCGGAATTTTTGAAAATCATTGATGAAAATACTTTTGGAGAACCAGCAGAGGTTGAGGAATTTTTACGAAATGAATACGGAACAAACCTAAAAGCACAAACGATTTTACGAGATTATCCAGATGTTGTACTTCGGGTTTTGATTATTACGGGTTTTGTTTCAATACAGTTTAGAGGTAAAGTTTTCATTTACAGAAACATTGCAAATGATGATTACATAAACGACTTACTTTCAGTAAATATTGAACTGACAAACGAGGAAAAAGAAAATCCAAGTTTGCATTTTGCAAAATTGGAAACTTACAATAATCAGCTACTTGAAATTGTTTACAAACATCGTGAAGAAGAATTAGAAGCAGACGGATTTGAGTATGTTCAAAAAGTTTCCGAAATCATCAAATTGTACGAACTAAACGAAGATAAAATCGTTGAAAGTATTGGTTATATCGGAACTTCTAAAAACATAATTCCTGCATTCAAATACATTGCAGAACCTTTGAAATTAGAGTTTTATTTGAGTTTAATTCTTGCTTTAAAATACGGAAAAGAATTTGCGATAAGACCTAATTACAAAGCCGATTACATCGGTTTACCAATTTCTCACGCACCCGGAAATACAGGCGACATTGAAGTTTACTCAAAGAAATTATATTGGCTCATTGAGGTAACTTTAATCAGAAACAAAACGCAACAATTAAACAGTGAAACTACATCAGTAATTCGCCATTTTTTGGACGACAACAAAATCAATAATTATCTTTCAAAATATCTTTCGTTTGTTGCACCTGTCATACATCAAGACACGAGAGAGTTTTTTGATTATTCGATTGTCAGACACAAAATTAAAGACCAACGATTTAACCTAAAACCATACTCAATCTCTGAATTTATTGATGTAACATTGACATCTGAAAACTTCAAGGATATGGAAAATTACACAAGCCAAGTGATTGAAGATTTTAGAAATAACCTAAATTAAAACGATATGGAATACGCAGATAACCAATTCATAAAAGCACAAGACTTATCGTTTGTAGGTGTATTACACGATATTAAAAAATCTCAAAAAGCGTTACAACCAGTTTTTGAGTGCTTTACTAATGCTTTGGAGGCAATTAAAATCAAACAAAAGTTAAATGCTGATTACAAGGGGGAAATTCTAATAAAAATTTTTGCTTCTGAAACGACTGTACAAAGTACAGAGTTTAACAGTTTGTCAATAACTGATAATGGTATCGGTTTTAATAATGACGAGTTTAAACGCTTCAATACATTCAAATTAACTGATAAAGGATTTAAAAATTTAGGTTCGGGTCGTTTACAGTATGTACATTATTTCGACAATACAACAGTAAAAAGCGTATTTGAACAAGACGAAAAATATTTTGAACGTGAATTTGTAGTTTCAAAAAAGGAAAACTTTTTGAAAGAAAATGCTATTGTAAAACATAGACATTGCAAAGAGGTAGATGCTTCTAATACAGAAACTACGGTTTCTTTTAGTGCTTTATTAGAAAATAGTGGTGTTTACAACGATTTGAACGAACAAACGCTAAAAGAAAAACTACTTGAAAGATACATTCACTATTTCTGTTACAACAAAGGGAAATTACCCAAAATAAAAATTGAGTTTTATGTACAATCTGAATTGAAAAGTGAATCTACAATTTCACAAGCTGATATTCCAAGTATAGATAAAACTCAATCAGTACAACTTCAATATTCTAAAAAAGGAAAAACAGGAATTGAAAAAACAGACAAAACGGAAGATTTTACGATAGATGCTTTCAAAATTCAAAAAAATATCCTCAAAGAAAACAAACTCAATTTGGTCTCAAAAGGAGAAGTTATTGAAGAATCAGATGTAAATCTTGAAAATCTTGCAGGTAGTGATAATGTAAAGGGAAACAAATATCTATTTTTGGTTTCAAGCAATTATATTGACGCAAGAGATACTAATTTAAGAGGTGTTTTGAACATTCCCAACAAAGATACTTTTGAAAAAGACCTATTTGCTAATCAAGAAGAAATACTTATTGAAGATATTCAGGAAGAGGTAAACAAGACTATTGATACAATGTATCCTGAAATCGAGGAAGTAAAACAAAAACATCAAGAGAGTTTCACAAAATTGAAAGAAATGTTTTTATTAGATGACGAAACCGCCAAAAATATCAATGTTTCGATTAACGATAGTGAAAGCGATATTTTGAAAAAGTTCTATGAGGCAGAAGCAAAGAAACAGGCTTCAATAGATGCTGAAATTAAAGAATCAATAGATAATTTAGAAAAACTTGATACACGTAGCCCAAATTACAAAGAAGAATTAGAAAAAGAAATTGGCAGACTTGTCAAAGCTATACCAATGCAAAACAAAAAAACTTTAACTCATTATGTAGCAAGACGAAAATTAGTATTGGATTTGTTGGATAAAATTTTAGCTCGACAATTACAAGTTCAACAACAAAAAGAAAATTATGACGAAGCATTGATACATAACTTGCTGTTTCAAAAAGGTTCAAATAACACAGAAAACAGTGATTTATGGATAATCAATGAAGATTTTATTTACTTCAAAGGAAGTTCGGAAAAGCAACTGAGTAAATTGGAAATTAACGGAGAACGAGTTTTTAAAGACAAATTTTCAGAGGAAGAAGAACGCTATTTAACTTCATTAGGAGAAAACAGAAAAATCAAAAGACCAGATGTATTACTTTTTCCCGAAGAAGGGAAATGTATCATCATTGAGTTTAAAGCACCACACGTAAACGCTTCTGACCACTTAACACAAATTGATACTTATGCAAATTTAATTCGGAATTATACAGAAGATAAATTTCAGATTACAACTTTTTACGGTTATTTGTTGGGCGAAAGTATAGAAACAAGAGATGTTCGAGGTGCGGTAAGTACATTTGAAGAATCGTATCAGTTTGATTATTTATTCAGACCATCTGCAAAAGTTGTAGGTTTTGACAACAGAAAAGATGGTTCAATTTATACCGAAGTAATCAAATATTCGACTTTACTTGAACGTGCAAAACAACGAAACAAAATATTCGTGGACAAACTAAAATAAAACCAACGCAAAAGCCATACACATTTGCAATTCGCACAAGCCAACCGCACAAAGCAAAAATTGCAAAAGAGTATGGCTTCCCCAACGCTCAACCAAGCGACCGAAAAAAGGGGTATGCCTATAACAAGGGTTTTGTGAAATGGCGGGAAAACGACTTCGATTGAAACTTTTGTGCTATCTTTGAAGTCGGTGCTTCGATTGAAAGTCAGTGCAAATAATCCGCCACTTCACAAAGCCCCGAACCGTTATCAGCAATCCTACTGAAACCCGTCTCTAAAAGAAAAAAGCCGAAAAGGTCACCATAAATAGTTTTTATGAATATTGCATATTTACAATATTTTTTGAATGAAAGCGAATGAAAAAGAGCGAACGAGATATATTAAAACGGAGCAAAGAAATTACCGAAAATTATTTTCAGTTTTTAGACAACCATATTGAAGATGTTGTTTTGGGAAAAACTGAAGAATTTATGGAAATCAATCAAATTGCCAGCGCATTATTTATTTCTCATAAACATTTAACAGATACCGTTCAAAAAGAAACTGGAAGTCATCCTTGTCATTTTTATGACCTTAAAATTCTTGATGAAGCCAAAAAAATGCTTTTAGAAACAGATAAAACTATTTCTGAAATTGCAAAAATATTGACATACGATCCATCGAATTTTTCTAAGTTCTTCAAAAAATTTATTGGACAAACTCCTGGACAATTCCGAAAAGAAAACAAAAAATAAAAACTACCGAAAAGTTCACCACGATTTATATTTTTTGCTTAGCCATCTTTGCTAAATCAATTGTATAACATTTAAAATCAAACAAAATGGCAAGAAACGATGTAAATGGAAAAGTAGTTTTAATTGCAGGTGGTGCAAAAAATTTAGGTGGCTTACTAAGCCGTAATTTTGCGGCTAAAGGAGCAAAAGTGGCTATCCACTACAATAGCGACAACACAAAGGCTGAAGCCGAAAAAACATTGGCAGATATCATAAACGCAGGTGGAGAAGCATTTTTATTCCAAGCTGATTTGACAGATGTAAAAAACATTACAAAGTTTTTTGATGCAACTATCGAAAAATTCGGAGGAATTGACATTGCTATTAATACGGTTGGAAAAGTATTAAAAAAACCATTTATTGATACTACCGAAGAAGAGTACGACAGTATGAGTGACATTAATGCAAAAGTGGCATATTTCTTTATTCAGGAAGCGGGTAAAAAGCTGAACGATAATGGGAAAATCAATACAATTGTAACGTCTTTATTAGCTGCGTTTACGGGATATTATTCTACTTATGCAGGAGCAAAAGCACCTGTGGAGCATTTCACTAGAGCAGCTTCCAAAGAGTTTGGTTCACGTGGCATTTCTGTAACTGCGGTTGCTCCCGGACCAATGGATACACCTTTCTTCTACGGACAGGAAAGTGATGATGCGGTAGCATACCACAAACAAGCTTCTGATTTAGGTGGATTAACCGACATCAAAGATATTGCTCCTTTGGTGGAATTTTTAGTAACCGATGGTTGGTGGATTACAGGGCAAACCATTTTTGCAAACGGAGGCTACACAACAAGATAAAATAAATTTTACTATTTTTAAAAAGGCAAATGACTTAGTTTTTTGCCTTTTTTTAAATTTAAAGATTATGATTTTAAAAATTCTCAATTCAGCATTGATTTTATTTGCGGTGTTTATGGGTGCCAAGCACGGATGGAATATGCTCACTGCAAAACCAGAAATGCTCGAAATGTTTGGTAAATGGAATTTTAGCAAAAATGCTGTAATGATTAATGGTGCAGTTACCTTATTGGCATCTATATTAATCCTTTTTCCGAAAACATTCGTGTGGGGAAACTTTCTAATGGCAGCGGGAATACTGATGATTATCTGTTTGCAGTTGCTCAACAAAGACTTGAAAGGCGTGGCGATAGAAATCCCATTTCTGTTACTCAATTTAATCATCATTTATTTACAACACCCATTAAAATCGAATGTGTTATGAGAAAATTTCTAATCATTTTGTTTTCCTCTTTTTCACTTACGGCGTGTGGACAAACACAAAACACCAATCAAACAACAAATAAAAAATCAGAAAAAATGCAAGACGAAACCCTATTAAAACCAGTAAAAACTTTGATGGAAGCGATGCAAACAGAAAATGCCGAATTGATCAGAGCTCAATTTTCGGAAACAGCCACTCAAGCCTATGGTTCGGATGGAGTGATGAAAACAGCCGAAGAAACCAAAAAATGGATTGAAAGTGATATCGTGGATCGCCAGGGCAAGGTTGCCAACCCTGAATATTCTGTGATAAGTGAAAATGAGGTTGTTGTCAAAGGGCAGTATTCGAGTGTAGGTTATACAAATAAGGCTAACTTTTTATTTACCGTTGAGAACGGATTGATAACAAGTTGGAGAATGAGATATTAAGTACGATAGTTTATTACCTATAAAAGGACTGCTGATAACATCGCATTGGCAAAATGGCGGGGTAAGTGCAATCTTCAATTTTTGTGCTTTTTTATCAGCCGAATGTGTTCCACATTCAGCTTTTTTTAATAATTTAGCTTCTGTGGAATCCTAACGAAGTGGATCGACGAAGTCAAACACATCGGCTACGTTACTGCTAAATTGAACTTTTCGTCCAATTTATCCGCCACTTCGCCAATGCGTTTCCCGTTGGCGGTCATTTTAAGAGACAACCCTATTATAGACAGAAAAAATGGACAATGATTTACGTTACAAAGTCGTCGAACCTGACAACTCGCTTGCAGACTTTGTAGAAAGTTTTTGGTTTCTACAAAACCAATCAGACAAAAACAAAGAAGCTATTGCATTACCAGACGGACGAATTGATTTATTTTTATCACAATCCACATTAAAACCTTTCAATATTTCCCTTTTGGGAATTGGCACACAAGCCAACCAAACTGTAATTATATCAGGAAGTTTAATATTTGCCATAAGTTTCAAACTGCTTGCAACGGAATATATTTTAAACACATCCGTTACAAATATATTAGACAACGGAAAATATTTGCCAAATAATTTTTGGGACTTCAACGCCAACGACTTGACTGATTTTGATGCGTTCTGCAACAAAGCATCACAAAAAATAAAAGAGCTTTTGCCCAAAGAAATTGACAAAAGGAAACGAAAACTTTTTGAACTTATTTATACTTCAAAAGGCTTGATAACAGTGAAAGAAATTTCTGAAAAAATATTTTGGAGTAGCCGACAAATCAATCGCTATTTCAATCAGCAGTTCGGACTTTCATTGAAGACATATTGCAACATTTTACGGTTCAGAGCATCATTAGAACACATTGCACAAGGAAAACTTTTCCCCGAACTTGATTTTGCAGACCAAAACCATTTCATAAAACAGATAAAAAAGTTTTCGGGGGCTATCCCAAAAGAATTATTCAAAAACAAGAACGACCGATTTATACTATTATCAACACTTAACCCGAAGTAATTTTGTGCCGTAATTTTAAAACAAAATACTATGTCAGTACAAAACGAAAAAGGACAACCAGGTTATGTAATAAAAATGGTCGCCAAACCCGGTAATGGCGATTTATTACGCAAACTTGCCACAGATGGAATGAGAATAGCTAACGAAGGCGGAAATTGGGTACATTGTTTAGTAGAAAATGAACCCGATACCTTGTGGACATTTGAATTTTTTGAAAGTGAAGAAGCAAAAAGGCATTATGAAGAAAGCAACCTTGCAGACAAACTTCGTGACGAAATAATTGATCTTCTCGCTGAACCGCCAATTCGTATCGTTGTAACACCATTTTCAGCAAGTTGGTTACCTATTTAATAACAGTTCAGTATAATATAGCGAAGAAAAAAACGAACCGCTAACAGCGCATTTAAGCGATCGCTGGGTTTTCGGTAGCCGGAAGTTGTGGTTTCACGAAGAAACATTATCTTCGGCGGAGAGAACTCAGTTCGCTTTGACAGCAACCGCGTAAATGCGCGAAACGTTGGCGGTCATTTTAAGCGACATCACTAATAGACAGATAAAAAATCAATGAAAGCAGCAATCTTAAAAGAAATTGGGACAACACCTGTTTGTGTTGATTTTCCCGAACCTGTTGTTGAAAATGAACAACAAGTTTTAGTGAGTGTAAAAGCATCATCTATTAAACAATTAGATTTACTGAAAGCAGCAGGAAAACATTACACAAAGTATTCATCATTGCCCATTATTGTGGGAATGGACGGTGTTGCATCTTTAGAAAACGGACAAAGAATTTACGCAATGGGCGTAACAGGAATGATGGCACAAAAAGCCGTTTTGCAAAAGGATAGATGGATAGTTCTTCCTGACGCACTTGACGACAGCACCGCAGCAGCATTGCCCAATTTTTTGGTTGGTTCTGATATTGCTTTACGAACTAAAGCACAAATAAAAAAAGGCGATATAGTTTTAATAAACGGAGCAACAGGTTCAACTGGAATGGTAGCCGTTCAAATGGCAAAATATCACAACGCCACCACTATTATTGCGACAGGTCGCAACCCCGAAGTTCTTGAAAAACTGAAAGAACTTGGTGCAGATATAATCATTTCACTGAACCAGTCTGAAAATGATATTATGAACGATTTTAAAAAAGCATATGCTGCTTTTCCTTTTGATATTGTTATTGATTATTTGTGGGGAAAGCCAATGGAACTGCTTTTGCAAGCCTTGTTGACACAACCCTCAAAAACAACAACCAAAATTGTTACAGTCGGCGAAATGGCAGGACACACGATTTCTTCATTAACATCAGACATATTACGAAGCAGGGACATTGTTCTTTTAGGTTCAGGAATTGGCAGTTTTGAACAACAAGTAATAACAGATTACATGCGAAAAATACTTCCTGAAATATTTCAATACGCAGCTTCTGGCAAACTCAAAATAGACACTGAAACTTTTCCTTTAGAAGAAATATCCATTGCTTGGAATTTGAACAAGACTGTTGTTATCAAGATTTGACGACAAACGGAACAAGCAGGATAAAAACGAACCGCCAACAAAAGTATTTATGCAAGCAGGGGGGACATTACGTACTTCGGCTTTAGTATCGCTGTTCAGCTTTAGTCCCATCGTGACGGAACGCTATTAAGCATTAGTAGTAAATTCATCTTTGTATCTTTACCCGGCTTCGGTTATCGGCTGACACAGCGCTATTGCCCTGCCTGCATAAATACCGAGCCGATGTAACGCAATTCTCCGCTACGCTACGTCTTGCGTTACATCGTCCCGCCGGATTTCATCCGTAGATGAACACAGCTCTACGCTGTCGCTCCGAACTGCGTTCATCTACGGATTGACTAAATTCTCAATGTTGAGCAAAGCTCACATTGGAACTTCGTCAATCCGGCGGGACGTTGGGTGCAATGCTACGAGCGACCGTGCCAATTATCAACAGACGTAAAACGGACTACATTTTTATTATCTTTGCAATATGAATTATTGGACGGAACTAAGCATAGAATACGCTAATCAGAGAAGTTACTTGGACGACTTGTTTCAGGTATATCCGACCATTCCAGAAGGCATTAGAGATATTGACAAGGAGCGTTGGACGAACATTGAGAAAGCATTTAAGAAGAAAAACAACGACATTTTAATTCGTGAATTACTGAAATTAGAATTGTTTCCAATTAAAGACAGTTACATTGCATATTTGAAACGTGATGCTTCGGCTATTGAACGAAATCCGAAAACCATTAACCGAATTTGCGGACGACTTTATGAAATGGGCTTGGACAAAATTTTTGAGCGTTGTTCCGAACCCAAAGAAACCAACCGACAAATTGGACCATTTTTCAGACGTTGGACAAACAGTAAAGCGTTAGGTATTCAACCTGTCGGATTGGAAGAATTTACCAAGACAAAAAATGATGCAATTCTAAACGGAAGCGACAAACAGTTAATGGACTTTGCTGCCGAAGAATTAAACTATAAACACACCAAAGGACTTGATTTTATTGGACGTTTCAATGGAAAATATGTAATTGGCGAAGCCAAATTTTTGACTGACTTTGGCGGACACCAAAACGCACAATTCAACGATGCAATCAGCACCGTTCAAGCCAAAAATGTAAAGGCAATTAAAATTGCCATTCTTGACGGAGTTTTATACATCAAAGGAAACAACAAGATGTATAAAGACATTACCACAACATACAAAGACCTTAACATAATGAGCAGCTTAGTGCTGCGTGAATTTTTATACCAAATCTAAATTCTATGCAGTTACACTATCCAAATAAAAAATCAGAGCAGGAAATATTTGACAGTATTCCTGACGTTGAATTGATTCAGATTAACGATAGTGTAAATCCGAATTTGCTAATTCATTCCAACAATTTGATAGCGTTAAAACAACTTATCACTAAGCACAATTTAGCAGGAAAAGTTGATTTGATTTACATTGACCCGCCATTTGCAACAAACAACACGTTTACAATTACAAACGGTAGAGCAAGCACCATCAGTAATTCAAAAAGCGGAAACATTGCTTATTCTGACACGCTGAAAGGTTTTGACTTCATTGAATTTATTCGTGAACGTTTGGTGTTGCTCAAAATGTTGCTTTCGGACAACGGTTCAATTTATTTGCACATTGATTACAAAATCGGGCATTATGTAAAAATTGTAATGGACGAAATTTTCGGAATTGAAAATTTTAGAAACGACATTACACGAGTAAAATGTAATCCGAAAAATTTTGCTCGTAAAGGTTACGGTAACATCAAAGACTTGATTTTGTTTTATTCCAAATCCGATAATTTAATTTGGAACGAACCGAAAACGCCATACAGCGAAGAAGACAAAATAAAACTGTTTCCGAAAACCGACACAAACGGCAGACGTTACACAACTATTCCGTTGCACGCACCGGGCGAAACTCAAAACGGAAACACATCAAAAGCGTTCAAAGGAATTTTGCCACCCAAAGGCAGACATTGGCGAAGCGATGTAAGCGTTTTGGAACAGTGGGATAATGACGGTTTAATTGAATGGAGTGACAACGGAAATCCACGCAAGAAAATTTATTTTGACGAGCAGGAAGGAAAACGTATGCAAGATATTTGGGAGTTCAAAGACCCGCAATATCCTGTTTATCCGACAGAAAAAAATCCCGACTTGTTGGACTTGATTGTAAAAACTTCTTCCAACGAAAACAGCATAATTTTAGATTGCTTTGCAGGTTCGGGAACAACCTTGAAAGCTGCACAGACAAACGGCAGACAATGGATAGGCATTGACCAATCGGACGAAGCGATAAAAGCAATTACACAAAAATTAGACGGAGTAGAAAACGACTTGTTTGTTGCAAAAGCGGACTACAAATTACTGACAGAAGAAAAGCACAGCACCCAACAAGGGCTTGGCGCAATGCGGGGCGAAGTGCTTCTATCGGGCGGTAGTGCTATATTGAACAGTATTGCTTTTAATAAACATTAGTGCTGTAAGCCCGCACTTCGCCAAGCCCCGAACCGTTGGCGGTCATTGTAACGGACGACACAACAAAACAATTAACAAAGGACACATTATAAACAGAAATATAAAGTATGAGAAAAATAATTTCATTTATGCACATATCGCTTGACGGTTTTGTAGCAGGACTAAGCGGAGAACTCAATTGGGCAAAGGCAGACGAAGAAATTTTTACTTATGTCGGCAATCGTATAAGCAAAACGGAAACTGCATTATACGGACGAAAAACTTATGAAATGATGCAAGGTTATTGGCTGACAGCAGGCGACAAACCAACAGCAACCAAACACGACATTGAACATTCAAAATGGTATAAAAAAGCTCACAAAGTTGTTTTGTCAAAAACACTTAATGAAGCGAAATTGCATAACACGACAATCATTAACGACAATCTTGCAGACCAAATAAATGAAATAAAACAGCAGGACGGTAAAGAAATCTTGCTTTTTGGTAGCCCGACAGCCACACATTCGCTTATGCAACAGAATTTAATTGACGGCTATTGGCTATTTGTCAATCCAATTATTCTCGGACAAGGCATTCCATTGTTTGTGGATATAAAAGACAAAACTTCGCTAAACTTAGTAAATACACGACAATTTAATAACGGAGTAACAGAACTGAATTACATTGTGGACAGACAATAATCAACGAACTACCAACATCATTGGCAGTCATAGTAACGGACGACAGTAACAGACAAGATAACAATATGAACAAATTAATTCTTGAAACACAAATTAGTATTGACGGATATATCGCTGACGAAAATGGTGGTACAGATTGGATGATTTGGAATTGGGGACCAAATTGGAATTGGGATAAAGACCTGCAAAGTTATCATACAAATCTAAACAAATCCGCTAACAGCATTTTGATAAGCAGTCAAATGGCACAAGAAGGTTTTAACGCACATTGGAAACAAGTAACACAAGACCCGACAGACACAAGATTTGAATTTGCCAACCATATTGTAAACACAAATAAGTTTGTAGCAAGCAGAACTTTGACAACGGAAACCGAAATCCCGGGCGGTTGGGAAAACGTATCCATTCTAAAAGGCAATTTAGCTGACGAAATCACGAAACTGAAAAACCAAGACAATGGAGACATTATCGTTTATGGTGGTGCAACGCTTGTTTCTTCGCTTATCAACGCAGACCTCATAGACGAATTTCATTTGATAACAAACCCAGTAGCATTAGGACAAGGTTTACCTATTTTCCAAAAGCAGACAAACCTGAAAACAGTAAACTCAACACCGTTTAAGTGTGGTATCATCGTCAATCACTACAAAAAATGAAACAAAAAGATAAAAACAACGAACCGCCAACATCGTATTGGCAATAGGCGGGCTGAACGGCTTCGTATCAACGAAAGTGCAAAATTCGACTTTCGTTCTTCGTATCAGGGTTAGTGCTAAAAATCCGCCACATCGCCAAGCCGTGAACCGTTAGCGGTCATTGTAACAGACATCGTGCATAGAACAAAATTATGACAACAAAACAACCAGACAATACAGCATTACGAACAGCTTTATGGCGAGCATTACATGTTTTGACAGACGATAAGCCTTACATCATTGAGGACAAAGTTGGATATGACTTAATCAAACCCGAAAAAGATTGGCAAGAACGTCCTGATATGAAATATACAAAACGGCTTAGGGCTTCTATTGTTGCTCGTGCCAGATTTGTTGAGGACTTAGCCAAAGAACAAATTGGAAAAGGCGTAACACAATATATTATTCTTGGTGCGGGACTTGACAGTTTTGCCCAACGAAATACTGAAATCATTTCGCAAGTTGACATTTATGAAATTGACCAGCCCAACACATTGACTTGGAAAGAAGAAAAGTTAGTTGAAAATGGTTACAAAATTCCCGACAATCTTCATTTCGTTCCTGTTGATTTTGAAACTTCATCTTGGTGGACAGAACTTTTAAACAAAGGTTTTGACACTACAAAAACGACTTTGGTTTCTTGCACAGGAGTTACGCTCTATCTGACAAAAGAGGCAATTGTAGATACACTTAAAAAAATGACTTCACTTGCATCGGGTTCAACTATTGCAATAGCATTTTATTTACCATTGGAACAACTTGACGAAGATGACAAGCCAATGCAAGAAATTGCAATAAAAGGAGCAATGGCTTCGGGAACACCTTTTGTAAGTTTTTTCTCTGTTGACGAAATTGTAAAACTTGCACAAGAAGTAGGTTTGAAAGAAATCCAAACCGTTTCAACAAAAGATATGACAGAAAAATATTTTAAAGGCAGGACCGATAATTTTGTTCCAGCAAGTGGAGAATTTTTCTTGGTTGCGAGAACATAAAAAACGAACCGCCAACATCGTATTGGCAATAGGCGGGCTGAACGGCTTCGTATCAACGGAAGTGCGAAAATTAAACTTCTGTTCTTCGATTAAAGTTCAGTGCTAAAAATCCCGCCCATCGCCAATACGCGGCCCGTTGATGGCAAGCTTGCAGAACATCCTACATCAATAGACAGGAGCCGAAAATTTCAAAATATTAAGCGAAACAAATTGAATGATTGATATGATTTCAAAAATTGTAGGACAACTAACACAAGACAAGCATTTTGAAGAATGTTGGAATAGCGAATTAATTGATATTCCATATTTTCAAAACAAGCAACTAAAAGTTGTTTTTACAGAAGCAGAAAATGAAAGCTACTTTAAACTTGCAGACATTGCTCTTGAGAATTTTATGCGACTTTCAACATCGGACAGAGAAAATCATTCTTCTAAAATTGTTGAAAACTACAAACAGAATTTAGTTTTTAACTATACACCAAGACTTGAATTAAAATCAGACAACGAAATTTGGAATTTCGTTTACCCGACTGATATAATTTTAGCTCAAAATGAAACAGGTGAAGTTTTTGTTTTAGTCGAATGTGGTTGCGAATGGGAAGAAGAACACGGGCTTCAACTTGTTTTTAAGAATGGACAACAATTAACAAGAGTAAGTTACAACGATGGAGGATTAGAAGATGAATAAATACAAAGAATCAATAAAGCCTGCCACCAACATCGGTTTGGCGTCAGGCGGGCTGACGTTCAACGTCACAGTTACTACGAACTTTCACGCCTATCCGCCAAGCCCCAAAACGTTGGTGGCAAGGCTAACGACCGCACAGCCCGACACTTGAAAAAGTAATCGTAGGACTGTCCCTGACGGTTCTTTATTCGGCTGACACAACTGCATTTCAGCTTTCGTTCTTTTATCAACTTTTGCGGTGGACAGTCTCGCTTTTCGATATTTGCGATATCGAAGTATATCGGCGAATTTGCAATTCTCACATAAGATGCACTATAAATGCACAGATAATAGTTCGCGGTTGCAAATCCCGAACAGCTAATCAAACATTTTCGGCAATCGTCTTCCCAGCAATCCAGCCGCTCGACCATGAAAGTTCGTCCTTTTGAATGCCAAGCATCAAAAACGACCTTGAAAAATAATTTCTGTATATCCCAATATTTTACCAATTTTGTATCCGAATGAATACAGATTAAAATGTACTTTATTGAAAAAACAGCGGAATTTGACAAGTGGTTAAGAAGATTAAAGGATTTACGAGCAAAAGCAAAAATTTTGTTTAGAATCCAAAAATTGGAAACCGAAGAACATTTCGGAGATTGTAAATCTGTCGGAAACGGCATTAGTGAATTAAAAATTAACTACGCAAAAGGTTATAGAATTTATTTCAGAGAAACAGACGGAAAAATTATAATTCTGCTTATAGGCGGCGATAAATCAACACAACAAAAAGACATTGAGAAAGCAAAACAAATTTGGGATAAATTAAAAAAGTAAAAAATGGAAACTTCAAAATTTGACATAGCAGATTATTTAGACAACAACGAAATGATTGCGGAATATCTTAACACGGTTATAGAAGAAGGCAATGATGCTGATATAATTAATGCTATTGGAAATATTGCAAAAGCAATCGGGATGACAAAAATTGCAGAAGAAACAGGTCTAAGCCGACCAAGTCTATACAAAGCGCTGTCCGACGGAGCAAAACCTCAATTTACAACTATAATGAAAGTTTTGAAAGCCGTTGGCGGACAAATACAGGTTAATCCAATAAGCGCTTAAAAAACGAATACACAACTCGCTCTTCGGAATTTGCAATTCCGAAGTCCTATCGGCGAATTTGCAATTCTCACATAAGATGCACTATAAATGCACAGATAACGGTTCACAATTGCAAATCGCGAACAGCGAGTTAAACATTTGCTGCCACCGTCTTCGCCGCAATCCAGCCGCTCGACCATGCGTGCTGAAAATTAAAACCGCCTGTAACGCCGTCCACATCAAGGATTTCGCCTGCGAAGAATAGATTTTTATGCAGCCTGCTTTGCATAGTTTGTACATCAATTTCGCTGAGTGAAATGCCGCCGCAGGTTACAAATTCTTCCTTAAAAGTGGTTTTACCTTTTATGTGATATTCGTCTGCAACCAGAATTTGAATCAGTTTGTTTTGCTGCTTTGAAGGCAATTTCGACCAATATAAATCTTCATCAATTTCCGCTTTGGAAAGAAAGTATTGCCACAATCTTTTCGGTAAGTCAAACGGATTTTTATCAATGATTTTTTGCGAAGAAATTTTGTTGCGAATATCATTCCAATCATTTCGCAAACTCTGTTCATTGTATTGCGGCAACCAATTTATATGAATAGAAAACTCATAATTCTTCTCTGCTAAAATTCTCGCGCCCCAAGCCGATAAACGCAAAATTGCAGGTCCACTCAAACCCCAATGCGTAATTAATAACGGAGCTTGTTCCACCAATTTTGTCCCAAGAATTTTCACTTGTGCAACTGAACTTATACCCATTAATTGTGTAATGTTATTTTCGGGAATATTGAATGTAAACAAAGACGGCACAGGCATTTCAATGGAATGTTCCAGATTTTTCAGCCAACTGAACTGTTCTATTTTCGGAAAACCGCCGCAGGCAATACAAACAAAATCTGCTTTTATTTTTTCATACCCTAAATCAATTACCCAATTATCATTTTCTTTGAAAAGCTGATGAACATTGGCATTCAGCCGAATTTCAACATTATATTTTTTCGCTTCGTTTAGCAGGCAATCAATAATCGTTTGCGAAGAATCGGTTATAGGAAACATTCTTCCATCGGCTTCGGTTTTTAATTGTACGCCGCGTTGTTCAAACCATTCAACGGTATTTTTAGGCGAGAAATTAAAAAATTCTTTTTTGAGAAAATTTTTACCGCGGGGATATTTTTTAATCAGTTCATTTACATCAAAACAATGATGTGTAACATTGCAACGCCCGCCGCCGCTTACTTTTACTTTGGATAAAACTTTGGAAGACTTTTCCAGAATCACAACCTTCAAATCACGTGAAAGCCGCGCCGCATTTACCGCGCAGAAAAATCCTGCCGCACCCCCGCCGATAATGATGAATGTTTTTTGATTGTTGAAGTCTGTCAAAAGTCGGGATTTTTTTGAGATTCCTCACTCGTCCCTCGTTCGGAATGACGGTGCAAGGCGTTTTAATTGCTCTTCAAATCATCATCTTAGATTATAAAATTAAAAACCGCATCGTCATTTCGACAATAGGAGAAATCCCTTACAACGATGAATCATTTAATTTATAAATTTTCATAGCTTGTATTCAAATTCGGATTTGTTTTCTCCGCTGCTTCGATAATCGAAAAGTCGGAAAGTATCTGTGCTTTTCCTTTCTTCACACATACATTATGCTCGAAATGCACGGATGGCGAGCCGTCGCGCGTTTTTACCGTCCAGCCGTCGCTTTCGGTATAAACATTTCTTTTTCCGAGATTAATCATTGGTTCAATGGCAATCGTGAGATTCTCTTTCATTTTCAATCCCGTTCCGCGCCTGCCATAATTCGGTACATTCGGTTCTTCATGCATGGTTTTACCCAAGCCATGTCCCACTAATTCGCGCACCACGCCGTAACCGTGTTGTCTTTCCGTATAATCCTGAATAGCGAATGCAATATCGCCGATGCGATTGCCGGCGACCGCTTTCTCAATGCCTTTGTATAAAGATTCTTTGGTTACTTTCACGAGCTTCAAATGTTCCTGCGGCGTTTCGCCCAACACAAAAGAATAAGCATGTTCGCCCACATAGCCGTTCTTAGTAATGCCCAAATCAAGCGATACGATATCGCCGTCTTTTAGCTCTTTTTTGTTGGGAAAACCATGCACCACCACATCATTTACCGACGCGCAAAGATTGAAAGGATAACCATGATAATTGTGAAATGTAGGAATGCCGCCTTCGTCCAAAATCATTTGCTTACACATTTCATCTATCTGCAAAGTAGTCATTCCGGGCTTTAATATTTTTGCTATTTCTGCAAGAATGCGGCTGATGGTTGTCGCATTCTGCTGCATGATTTCTACTTCTGCATTGGTTTTGTAAATTATCATCTTCTTAAAATTAAAACTGCAAAGGACGGAAATTCCTGCGTTGTGAACAAATTATCAGAGAAATGTATTCAGCGATTTTATACTCAGCCAATTCATTATCAAGACTACAATCCAACCGAATATTTGTAACCATAAAGAATGCTTATAATTATTCATTAATGATTTTTTTCGCGAAGCAATCAGCATTATCGCCAAGGCAATCGGCAATATAAATCCGTTGACCGCGCCCGCCATTATCAATAGTTTCACGGGTTTCGGATTAATGAGAAATATGATACAAGAAATAATGATAAATACGGTAACGACCACCTTTTCGTTCCGCCTGATAAAAGGCGACAAACTCCTCCAGAAACTTACCGTTGTGTACGATGAACCGATAATGGAAGTAATACTTGCGCTCCACAAAATAACGCCGAAAAAAATATAACCTACAGAACCTGCCGCTGACTGAAACACCGAAGCCGCAGGATTACTGCCCGATAATGCAATGCCCTTTACCACCACGCCCAATGCAGCAAGAAATAAAACGTACCGCATTACTGCCGTAATCAAAATACCGCTCACAGAACTTTTGGTAACGTGCTTTAAATTATCCCTTCCCGAAACGCCCGCATCGAGCAACCGGTGCGCGCCCGCGAAAGAAATATAACCGCCAACGGTTCCGCCTACAATAGTTACAATAATAAAAAAATTAATTTTTCCCGGCATCACAGTTCTGTGCAAAGCCTCGCCCAACGGGGGATGCGCGGCAAAGGCAACATACACGGTAAGTGCAATCGTTAAAATACCCAACGCTTTGAAAATAAAATCCAGCACACGACCGGCTTCCTTAAACCAAAACATGGATAATGCAAAACAGCAACTGATAACTCCGCAAACCGAGGGCGATAATCCGGTAAGCACATTCAGTCCCAAACCCGCACCCGCAATATTGCCGATATTGAAAGCAAACCCGCCAAACGCAATCAAAGCAGCCAAAAAATATCCTGCGCCGGGCAGCAGTTCATTTGCCATATCCTGCGCATATAATTTGCTCATAGTAACAATACGCCACAAGTTTAATTGCGCACCCAAATCAAGCAAGATGGAAATAAAAATTACAAAACCGAAACTTGCTGCAAGCTGCGAAGTGAACAAACTCGTTTGCGTAAGAAATGCAGGACCAATTGCGGAAGTCGCCATTAAAAATGCTGCACCAAGTATCGCTGTATTTCTTTTTTTCATTAGTCGGTTGCTTGGTTTATCAGCAATGAAATTATTTTCGCAAATGAAATTGCGTGTGTGCCATCGCCGTGAATACAAATAGTTTCGGCAATCACGGGAACAGTTTTTCCCGATACGGAAACAACTGAACTTGTTTCAATTAATTGCTTTACCTGATTCAATAAATCAGTTTCATTTTCAATTAAAGCATTCGGTTGTTTTCTCGGCGTAAGCGAGCCGTCGTCCTGATATGTTCTATCGGCAAACGCTTCGTTCACGGCTTTTAAACCGATGCGTTCCGCAGCTTCAACAGAACAACTTTTACTTAATCCGAATAACTTCAATTCGGGATTAAAATCTTTTACGGCTTGTGCAATTGCAGAAGCTGTTTCATTATTTTTTGCAGAAATATTATACAACGCACCATGCGGCTTTACGTGATAGATAATAGCTTTCAGCGATTCCGCAACACGATGAAACAAACGAAGCTGCGTAGTTACCAAATCATAAATTTCATTCTTTGACAAAAACATCTCTGTTCTTCCGAAGTTTTTTTTATCATCAAACGAAACGTGCGCACCAATGTGTACACCATGATTTTGCGCAAGTAAAATAGCTTCCCTCATGGTTGCTTCATCGCCCGCATGAAAACCGCAGGCAATATTTGCCGAAGTTATGTATGGCATCAACAACGCATCGTTGCTCATACCTTCGCCCATGTCGCAATTAAAATCCATAGTTTAAATTTCATTCCATTTCAAAGCACAAGCTGTTTTCAACTGTTCCAAAAAACGTCGTTGCTCCATTGCTTTTGCTTCGGCAACAGCCTGTGTGGTAAAAATAAATTTTATTTTTTTACCTGCGGAATATTGCGCCAATTTATTGCGATGCGCCGAAATTACGTGCGCTACGCGCGGATAACCGCCAGTCGTTTGATGGTCTGCCATCAGCACAATTAATTGCCCGTTGGGCAATAATTGAATCGTTCCAAAATTAACCGCCGATGAAAGCATTTCAGTATTTTGTTTTCTGCTTAATGATTGCCCCAAAAGCCTGTAACCCATTCTATCGGACTTCGCAGTTATTTCAAAATAATTGTTTTCAAACAAAGCTTTCGATTCATCATTCAATTGTTCCCATTCGTTGCCTTTCAGCACCAGAATCTCATCATCGTTTTCTTGGATAATCGCGGCTTTCCAAGTGATTTTTTCTACAGCGTTGATTATCTTTTCGGAAAGTGTTTTTCCATATTCGAGCACATCATCTTTTTTTAAAGAGCGTCCGAAATGCCCGCCACAATTGAGTTTCAGGTTAGTACTGTAACTGTTCAGCCATTTATCTGTTTTAAATCCGCCATAAACAGCAAGATATAATCTTGCGCCGGAAATGCATCTTTCAAAAACCAATTTATCTCCAACATTCACAAATATAGGTTGATACGAAGCAACTGTTTTTCCATTCAGTTTAGGAGAAAAATTTGCGCCGCTCAGCACGATAATTGCAGGCTTCTGAAACAGAATCTGTGATGCGGGAAAGTGCATTTCCAACACGGCATCGTCTGCATTATTATTTACAAGAATATTTGCAATTCGCGCAGCAAAAGCATCCATTGCGCCACCCGGATTTATGCCCAAATGCCGATAGCGTAAACGTCCTGTATCTTGCACCGTATCAAGTATTCCGGCTTTGATAATTTTCAAACTCATTTTTGCTGATTGAATAAAACTGTATTTTATCTCCGGCTTTTAAAAAACATGGTTCCTCATTCTGCGGATCAAATATTTTTACGGGTGTTCTGCCGATAATCTGCCATCCGCCGGGCGAACCTACCGGATATATCCCTGTTTGTTTTCCTGCAATTCCCACGCTTCCTTCCGCTACATTTACAGGTTGCTTTTTTCGTTCAAATGCAATAGCATCGTCGACTTCGCCCAAGTATGGAAAGCCGGGCAAAAAACCAATCATATACACATTATACACTTTTGATGAATGAATGGCGATTATTTTATCAACTGTCATTTCTTTTTTTATCGAAAGATTTTTAAGGTCGGGCGCGAAGATTTCATCATAGCAGACAGGAATTTTTATCAGTCTTTCTTCAGCTTTTAAAACAGCCTTATCCTTTTCTTGTAATAATTGCTCAACCTTATTTTTGACATAGTAAAATGCCGTTTCATTTTTCTTTCGCCGATTGTTTTTTAACACAACATCTAAACGATAAAAAATGGCAAGTGTTGTATAGGCAGCAACAGTTTCCACAATTTCATGCGACAGCCCGGCTTGTATTTTTCGGTTCAATCTTGTAACTTCAAAATGTGCGTCCACCAACGGAAGTTTACCGAAATCAACAATAAGTGCATCGTCGCCCAAAGATTGTATGATGTATTCCGGAGTCATTGCTTAAATTATAAATTGATTGAGCCTTTCAACCGAATATCGTTTGACGATGCACCGATCAGAATTTCATATTCGCCTTTCTCAACTTCCCATTTTTCTTGTGCTGTCCAATTGCGCAATTGCTCATCTGTAATAAAAAATGTTACAGTTTTTGTTTCGCCTGCTTTCAGATGAATCCTATCGAACGCCCGCAACTGTAATCGCGGACGAACGGTTGATGCATACTTTTGATGAATGTATAATTGCGGCACTTCGTCGCCGTCAATATTGCTCGTATTAGTAACTGAAAAACTAACTTTAATATTTGTCTTTGTTGCAATACTTTTATTTTCAATCGAAAGATTCCGGTAAAAAAATTTACTGTAACTCAAGCCGTAACCAAACGGATACAAAGGCGTTGCCTCTTCCTCGACATATCTGTGTTTTGCCGGACGTTGATAATTATAATAAATCGGCAATTGTCCCACACTTCGCGGGTAAGAAACGGGTAATCTGCCTGCAGGGTTATAATCTCCGAACAGCACGTCCGCAATAGCATTGCCACCTTGCCCGCCGGGATACCAAGCATTGACAATTGCAGGAACGTGTTTTGCAGCCCAATTCAAATTTAACGGTCGTCCTTCAATTGTTACCAACACAACAGGTTTTCCTGTTGCGACAACGGCTTGTAACAATTTATTTTGCAAGCCAAGCAAATCAAGCGTTGTACGGTCGTAACCTTCGCCGCTTTCCATATCGCTCAAATGTTGTTCATTATCTTTTACAACTGCGGCGCCGGTATTTTTGTAATCGGTTTTAAAATCACGCGCGCTCGAACCGCCAAGCACAATTACCGTTGCATCCGCATTCTGCGCGGCTTTCACGGCTTCATCGATTTGGTTCCAAGTTGTATCGCGAATAGTGCAACCTTTCACGTATTGAATATTCGCATTCGGCAATTTATTTTGAATGCCTTTCAAAACAGTTACAACTGCATTAGGTTTTTGCGGCGCGGAATAATCGCCGATTTGATTATAAACATTATCTGCATTCGGACCGATAACCGCAATGTTTTTAATGTCTTTAGAAAGCGGTAATAACGGCTTATTATTTACGGAATCATTTTTCAATAAAATAATTGATTCATCCGCTACTTTCCTTGCAATTTTTATATGTGCCTCACTACCGACATTTGCAAGTGCTTCGGAAGAATCGGCATAAGGATTTTCAAACAAACCCAGTTCAAATTTTGCGCTCAACACACGACTCACAGCTGTATCAATCTCACTCATGGAAATCAATTTTTCGTCATAGGCTTTCTTCAGATTTTTGCCGAAACCATTGCCGCCAAGGTCCGCATCCATTCCTGCTTTTAAGGATAAAGCCGCGCCTGCTTCGGGCGTAGAGACTATGTTTTGCGTACTGTGCAATCCGTCAATGCTGCCCAAATCCGAAACCACAAAACCTTTAAAATTCCATTGTTTCCTTAAAATATCAGTTAATAAATACGGATTGGCAGAGCAAGGAATTCCATCTATCGAATTGTAAGAAGCCATTATGGACTTAGCTCCTGCCGCTACTGCCATGTGGAACGGATACAAAATATTTTCCAACAAATCTCTTTTACCAAGTGTTACAGGTCCGCCGTTTTGCCCGCCGTCGGACATTCCATAAGCCGTAAAATGTTTTAATGTACTGATTACTTTATACTTGCCATTCTGTAATCCTCTGACCACCGCAACGCCCATTTCGCCCACAAGCTCAGGGTCTTCGCCAAAGGTTTCTTCTACACGCGACCAGCGCGGCTCACGTGCCAAATCAAGAATAGGTGCATAAACAATATTGCTTCCCTGCGAGCGCGTTTCCGCTGCAATGGCTTCAGCCATTTGACGAATCAAAGCCGTGTCCCAGGTTGAAGCCTGCCCAAGCGCCGTAGGAAAAACCGTCGTACTTATTGCCATTTCGCCGTGCGCGCCCTCTTCCGCCAATAAAAGCGGAATATGATTTTTAGAATGTGTTACAGCATAATGCTGCAAAGCATTTGTGGTTTCCACAGCTTGTGGAACAGTTAAGCCGTTGATTAAAGAAATTTTTGTCCAGGGGTCGGCGCGCAATGTTCCCCACAAAAATCCCGGAATCTGCGGCATATTTTTAAGTTTGTCGGAGATGGTAATTGAATCGTTTTTCTTTGCATACATTTCCCAACCGAATACTCCCGACAACTGATTGATTTTTTCATCAATAGACATTTTTCCAAGCAAATTTTTGATTTTATCATCGATCGATTTCGCTGATAAAGAAAGGTGTTGTGATTTAACCGGAATAATAGAAAGAAACACAATAACCGACAAAAAAAATTTCCTCATAATTGAACGATTTCAAAAATGCAATAAAGATAAAACAAGACTAAAACAAAAAGCCTGTCAGACTTGTAAGTTTGACAGGCTTTCTTTATGAAATTAATATATAGTAAAAATGCAAAATTAAACTCTGCTTCCGCTGTAAGTGCGTCCTTGAATACGTGCATTACCACTCATCAAACCATCGTATTGGCGCATGAGCAAATGCGTCTCTATCTGTTGTAATGTATCCAGAATTACCGCAACCATAATCAACAAAGATGTTCCACCGAAGAAATAGCTGAAACTTTGCTGAACGCCAAGCATTTGCGCAAAACCCGGCAAAATACCTGCGAGCGCCAACGCAACAGCACCGGGAAAAGTAATTCTATCCATGATAGAACCAATGTAATCGGCAGTCGGTTGTCCGGGTTGAACACCCGGAATAAATCCATTGTTACGCTTCAAATCTTCGCTCATTTCTTTGGGATTGAAGATTAGTGCCGTATATAAAAATGTAAAGGCAATTGTCATTACACCATAGATAACCATGTACCAAACATTGGTGTGATCGCCAAAGATTCTTGCAATAGCACCTCCTTTATCCAAATTGGTAAAAGAAACCAATGTCGGCAAAAACATAATTGCTTGGGCAAAGATAATCGGCATTACACCGGCAGCATTTACCTTTAATGGAAGAAATTGACGTGCACCACCAACTTGTTTATTGCCAACCAGTTGCTTTGCATAAATCACGGGTACTTTTCTTACCCCTTGTACCAGCATTACCAAAGCCATATTGATAAAAATGAAAGCCGCAATTTCGATTAAGAATATCAATAAGCCGTTGCCGCCTTTTACCATTTTAGATTGGAATTCCTGAATAACAGCCTGCGGCAGACGAGAAAGGATACCAATCATGATGATGATAGAAATACCATTACCCAAGCCTTTATCCTGAATTTTTTCGCCAAGCCACATCACAAACAATGAACCAGCCGTTAATACAAAAATAGTCGATACATAAAAATAAGGTTGATAGGTATCAATTAATGCTGCACGATAGCTTTGACTTTCCAGCAAAGAAATATATGCTACTGCCTGAAATGCAGTAACTACCACAGTCAGGTAACGAGTCCACTGATTAATTTTAATTTGCCCGCTTTTACCTTCCTTTTGAATTTTTTGTAATTGAGGTACAAGTACCGTCATTAATTGCATAAAGATAGATGCAGAAATATACGGCATTACACCTAAAGCAAAAATTCCGGCCTGAGAAAATGCTCCGCCGGCAAATGCATCGAATAAACCAAGCAACCCGTTATTTTGCGTACTTTTTGCAGCAGCTTCAATTTTGTTTGGGTCAATACCCGGAATCACAATATGCGCACCAAAGCGATATACCAACAGAAGCAAAAGCGTCAGCGTAATCTTCTCGCGCAACTCATCAATGCTCCAAATATTTTTTAAAGTCTGAATAAGTTTCTTCATCTGATTAATTGTCTATATCCTTTGTTTGAAAGGGACTGCAATATAAGGCAAAAAGGACGCATCTTTAGGATGCGTCCGGAATATTTTTTAAAAATTATTTCAAAATTTCTACCGTTCCGCCAACTGCTTCAATCGCCGCTTTGGCTTTTTCGCTTGCCGCGTGAACTTTAAAGCTCAGTTTTGCAGCAATTTCTCCATTGCCTAAAATTTTTACTTTATCGGTACGGGAAACCAATCCGTTGATATATAAATTTTCCAAAGTAAATTCAGTCAATTGATATTTAGCAGCAAGCAACTCAATTTGAGCTAAGTTAAATACCTTATATTCAACACGTCCGGGGTTTTTAAATCCGCGTTTCGGAGTACGACGTTGAATTGGCATCTGACCACCTTCGTGTGCGGGCTTGCTTTTATAACCTGCACGGCTTTGACCACCTTTATTACCTTTTGTAGATGTACCGCCTTTACCGGACGCTTCGCCGCGACCAAGACGTTTTACTTTGTGAACCGCGCCTTCTGCGGGTTTCAGAGAGTGTAGTTTCATTTTATTTGATTTTTTAGACTCAACGGGGGAATCGCCCCCTCGCTTTTATTGAATATGCAAATGAGATAATGTGCAAATGTACCAATAAAGAACATTTGCTTATTGGCACATTTGCTAATTTGCTAATTGTTCCACTTTTACCAAGTGCTTAACTTTATTTACCATGCCTTCGATTTGAGGCGTAGCTTCAACTTCTTTGGATGCGTTCAACTTTTTTAAACCTAAAGCGAACAACGTTTGCTTTTGGTCTTTAGGTCTGTCGATAGCGCTCTTAACTTGTGTTATTTTAATCTTTGCCATTTGTATAAATTTAGTCATTAAGTCAATGGTCAATCAGTCAATGACTTAATGACTTCTTGACTAACTGACTTTATTCTATCCGTTAAATACTTTTGTCAAATTGATATTGCGTTGTTTTGCAACTGCAACCGGCTCGCGCAACATAGTCAATGCTTTTACAGTTGCTTTTACCACGTTTTGTGGATTTGCTGAACCTAAGTTTTTAGAAAGGACGTCAGTAATACCTGCGCTTTCCAAAACGGCGCGCATACTTCCTCCTGCAATTACACCTGTACCGTGCGCTGCAGGCTTAATCAATACTTTTGCTGCGCCTTCTTTTGCAAATTGCTCGTGCGGAATTGTACCGTGACGAACAGGAACTTTTACCAAATTCTTTTTAGCATCTTCGATACCTTTAGTAATGGCTTCCTGAACTTCTTTTGCTTTACCCAAACCTTGTCCCACAACACCATTGCCGTTACCAACTACTACCAAAGCAGAGAAGCTGAAAGTACGTCCGCCTTTTGTGGTTTTAACCACACGGTTGATGGAAACAACTTTTTCTTTCAATTCAGCGTCGGCTGTAGGTTTTACTTTTTGTATGTTTGTATTAGACATTGAAATCTATTTACTTTACTTTGAGAATTTTTTAATTAAAATTGAAGTCCCGCTTCGCGAGCACCTTCTGCCGCAGCTTTCACACGACCATGATACAAATTTCCGCCACGGTCGAATACTACTTCTTTTACACCTAAATCCAATGCTTTTTTTGCGATAGCAGAACCTGCCAATTTCGATTTATCGGTTTTAGTTCCTGTTTGGGCAGCGATGTCTTTATCTCTTGTAGATGCAGCCGTAATAGTTACGCCTGACTCATCATTAATCAATTGAAGATATAATTCTGCATTGCTGCGGAAAACAGACAAGCGTGGTTTTGCAGCCGTACCCGAAACTTTCTTGCGGATGCGGTAACGTATTTTTTGTTTCTTTTGAAGATTATTGCTCATTCTATGAAAATTAATTTTTCGATACTGCCGAAAAATGTGATAGAAATTATTTTATAAAAATTATTTACCTGCTGCTTTACCTGCCTTACGACGGATAACTTCATCGGTATATTTAACACCTTTTCCTTTGTACGGTTCGGGCTTGCGCAAGCTGCGGATTTTAGCGGCAACTTGTCCAAGTAATTGCTTATCGTGGCTTTCTAAAGTAATCAATGGGTTTTTACCTTTTTCAGTTAAAGTAGTAACCTTTAATTCCGATGGAACTTCGAAAATGATATTGTGAGAATAACCCAACGCCAAATCCAAAACATTACCCTGATTCGCAGCTTTGAAACCCACACCTACTAACTCCAATTGCTTTGTAAAACCTTCAGAAACACCTTTTACCAAGTTTGACAATATGCTGCGATATAAACCGTGCAATGCACGATGACGAATTTGGTCAGTAGGACGAGTGATATTGATCTCACTTCCATTCACTTCCACTTTAATATCACGGTCAACAGCCTGTTTCAATTCGCCTTTAGCGCCTTTTACAGTAACCACATTATCACTACCGACTGTTACCGTAACACCGGAAGGAATTGTAATAGGTTTTTTACCAATACGAGACATACAATTAAATTTTTAAAATGAATAACTGGGAGTTTTAAACCGGTCAGCCGTGTATGTTGCGACTTAATGTATTTAAAACCGAATAATACTTTATTAATAAATGTGGCAAAGCACTTCGCCGCCTACATTTTCGGCTTTAGCCTGTTTGTCGGTCATTACACCTTTTGAAGTGCTGATGATTGCAACGCCTAAACCGTTGATTACTCTTTTGAAATCTGCAGGTTTTGAATATTGACGCAATCCCGGACGGCTAACGCGTTCCAAAGACTGAATAGCAGGTTGCTTTGTTGCAGGGTCGTACTTCAACGCAATTTTGATGATGCCTTGTTTGTTGTCATCTTCAAATTTATATTTCAAGATGTAACCTTGAGCGTACAAAATTTCAGTGATACGTTTCTTCAAGTTAGAAGCCGGAATTTCGACTACTCTGTGACCTGCCATTTGTGCATTACGAATTCTCGTTAAGAAATCTGCAATAGGGTCTGTAACCATTTTCTATTATTTTAATTTGCTAATGTGCCAACTTGCAAATATGCAAATGAAACACACGGAATTTTAATTTTTGTATCTATTCCTCCGACCAGTAATATTTGCACATTTGCATATTTACTGATAGGCATATTATAACTTACCAGCTCGCTTTCTTTACACCAGGAATTTTTCCATCAAGCGCCATGTCGCGGAAAGCATTACGAGAAATACCGAAATAACGGATATAACCTTTCGGACGACCTGTAAGCTGGCAACGGTTTTTCAAACGAACCGGAGAAGCATTTTTCGGCAATTTATCCAAAGCCGCATAATCGCCTGCTTCTTTTAATGCCGCTCGTTTAGCTGCGAATTTTGCAACCAATGCCTCGCGTTTTCTCTGGCGTGCTTTTACTGATTCTTTAGCCATGTTCTTTTATTTGAAATTAGTTATTATCTTTTTTTACGTTCTTAAACGGAAGTCCCAATTCTTTCAACAACTCATAAGCTTCATCATTTGTGCTTGCAGAAGTTACGAAAGTAATATCAAGACCTGTGATTTTGTTCACTTTATCAATGTCGATTTCAGGGAAAATGATTTGTTCGGTTACACCTAAAGTATAGTTACCGCGTCCGTCAAATGCTTTGTCGCTGATGCCTTTGAAATCACGCACACGAGGCAAAGAAACAGAAATCAATCTATCCAAAAATTCATACATTTTTTCTCCGCGCAAAGTTACACGAGCACCAATCGGCATTCCTTTACGCAATTTAAAGTTGGAAATGTCCTTCTTGGAATAAGTAGTTACCGCTTTCTGACCAGAAATCTGTGTCAACTCATCAACAGCGACTTCAACCAATTTCTTGTCGGAAACTGCACCGTTTACACCACGGTTCAAGCAAATTTTTTCTAATTTAGGAGCTTGCATTGGCGTTTTGTATGCAAACTTCTTAATTAAAGCAGGAAGTACTTCTTTTACGTACTTATCTGCCAATCTCGGCGTATATTTTTGTGTACTCATTATTTAATTACCTCCCCCGATTTTTTAGAAATACGAACTAATTTACCATTTTCACGGGAACGTTTGATTTTCGCAGGAGCGCCCGATTTTGCATCCCACAACTGTACATTGCTGATATGAATTGGGGCTTCTACTTTTACAATACCGCCTTGCGTGTTGCTTGCAGATGGTTTCGTGTGTTTGGTTACGATATTCGCACCTTCTACGACTACACGACCTTTGTCCACAATTACTTCCAGGACTGTACGAGGCTTTTTCAGGTCTTTGTCATCTCCAGCGATGATAACGACCTTGTCGCCTTTTTTGATATTGTATTTAGGTTTAAATCTGTTACTCATTTTTTTATGTTTAGTCATTAAGACACCAAATTCTTTAGTCATTTAGTCACTGGTCATCAGTCATTGACTTAGGGTCTTATTGACTAATTGACTTCATTGACTTTCTTACAATACTTCCGGAGCCAAAGAGATAATTTTCATATATCCTTTATCGCGCAGTTCACGCGCAACAGGTCCGAAGATACGCGTACCGCGAGGTTCATCAGAGTTATTCAACAACACAACAGCGTTGTCGTCAAAACGAATATAAGAACCGTCTTTGCGACGCAATTTATTGGTAGTACGAACGATAACTGCCTTTGATACCGTACCTTTTTTGACACCGCCGGCAGGAATTGCATCTTTTACGGAAACAACAATCTTGTCGCCGATTTTTGCGTAATCCTGTCCCGAGTTTCCTAAAACACGGATACAAAGTACTTCTTTCGCTCCACTATTATCAGCTACACGTAGCCTACTTTCTTGCTGAATCATTTTATTTTGCTTTTGCTCGATTAATATTAATTAATCCAAATTCAATTTATTGTCCAAGATAATCGCGAGAAAATTACTTAGCTTTCTCTACGATCTCTACCAATCGCCAACGTTTTGTTTTGCTCAAGGGACGAGTTTCCATAATCTTCACCACGTCGCCGATACCTGCTTCGTTCTTTTCATCGTGCGCGTGGAACTTGGTCGTCTTTTTTACGAATTTTCCGTAAATAGGATGTTTTACTTTTCTTTCAACGGCAACAGTGATGGTTTTCGTCATCTTGTTGCTGCTTACAACACCTATTCTTGATTTACGCAAATTTCTTTCGGTCATATTATTTTAATTTGCTAATCTGCTAATTTGCCAATTTGCCAATGTATTACTTTAATTTGCACATTTGCCAATTTGCATATTTGCACATTAATTATTTTTACTTGGTTAATTCTCTTTTTTTCAATTCAGTTTTCACGCGTGCAATATCTCTTCTAAACTGGCGAATACTCATAGGATTTTCCAACGGAGAGATTGCGTGAGCAAACTTCATTTTTTTCAAACGAAGCTCATCTTCCTGAATGCGCGCCTTCAAATCCTCAACAGATAAGGAAGTAAGACTTTGATTAAATGCTATTGCTTTATTAGGCATCAGTAATGAATTTTAATTTTTAAACTAATCTTTTATTAAATATCTCTGCGGGTTACAAACTTAGTTGCAATAGGCAATTTAGCTGCTGCGAGCTTCATTGCGTTTTGCGCTGTTTCGAGAGATACACCATCGCATTCGAAAATAATGCGTCCCGGCTCAACCACCGCAGCCCAATATTCAGGGTTACCTTTACCTTTACCCATACGCACTTCTGCAGGTTTTTTAGTAATTGGCTTATCGGGGAAAATACGAATCCATACATTACCTTCGCGCTTCATGGCACGTGTCATTGCCTGACGCGCAGCTTCTATCTGACGATTATTCAACCAAATAGGTTCTACGGCTTTAAGTGCATAAGAACCGAAGGAGATGGTAGTTCCTCTCTTTGCTACGTTTCTGATGCGTCCTTTCTGCGCTTTCCTATGTTTTGCTCTTTTTGGCTGTAACATTTTATTTTAATTTGCTAATTTGCTAATTTACCAATGTGCTAATGAAAACGAATTTGCATACTGGCACATTTGCATATTTATAAAAATTAATTTCTGCGTTCTCTTCTTTCTCCGCGAGGCGCTCTTCTGTCATTTCTGTCGCCGCGTTCACGGTGTTCGCCGCCTCTTCTTTCGCCACTTCTCTCATTTCCACCGGACAATAAATTCGGATTCAAATCTCTTTTTCCTAAAACTTCGCCCTTACAAACCCAAACTTTGATACCGATTTTTCCGTAAACCGTTTGTGCAAATACGCTTGCATAATCAATATCCATACGGAAAGTATGCAATGGAACGCGACCTTGTTTAAACTCTTCGGAACGAGCGATTTCTGCACCTCCCAAACGTCCGCTGGCTTTTACTTTGATACCTTCGGCACCCATACGAAGTGCAGAAGCTACCGCCATTTTAATAGCACGTTTAAAGTTGATACGGTTTTCAATCTGACGAGCGATGGTGTCGCCGATGATTGCCGCATCTATTTCAGGACGACGGATTTCCAAAATGTTGATTTGAACATCGTCTTTACCCGTTAATTTTTTCAGCTCTTCTTTGATACGGTCAACTTCGCCACCGCCTTTACCAATGATAATACCCGGCTTTGAAGTATGAATGGTAACAATCAACTTACCCAATGTGCGTTCAATGACGATTTTAGAAACACCGCCTTTGTTGATACGCGCGTTTAAGTAAGTGCGAATTTTATTGTCTTCAATCAGGCGATTAGCATAGTCTTTTTTATTGCCATACCAATTGCTGTCCCATCCGCGGATGATGCCTAACCTGTTACCTATTGGATTTGCTTTTTGACCCATATTTTTTTAAAATGTGCCAATGTGCCAATGTGCTAATGTGCTAATTTTTGTCGCACTTATCTGCCGAAATTTGCAGATTTGCTCATTTGCATATTTGCTAATTGATAAATTTTATTTTGTATCTACAATAATCGTTACGTGATTGCTGCGTTTACGAATGCGATGACCACGACCTTGAGGTGCAGGGCGCATTCTTTTGATGCTGCGTCCGCCATCAACAAAAATTGTTTTTACTACAAGATTTGCATCCGCTGCGCTTTGACCTTCGTTTTTCTGTTCCCAGTTTGCGATAGCGCTTCTCAACAATTTAGCCAAAGGCTTTGCGTTGTGTTGAGGATGATATTCAAGAATGGAGATGGATTTTTCTACATCCAATCCGCGAATAACATCAGCCAACAAGCGCATTTTGCGCGGTCCTGTGGGATAATTTTTTAATTTAGCTACTGCTTCCATTTTTCTAATTTGAAAATTTGAAAATCAGACAATTTGAAAATAAATTTTGCAACTGACTAATTCAAATTTATTTTATGATAAACCGGTAATCCGCCGAATTTATTTTTATTAACTAATTATTTCTTAGAACCTGCGTGACCTCTGAAATTTCTTGTCGGAGCAAATTCGCCCAACTTGTGTCCTACCATAAATTCTGTTACATAAACCGGAATAAATTTGTTTCCGTTATGAACCGCGAATGTATGCCCAACAAAATCAGGCGTAATGGTAGAGCGGCGGCTCCATGTTTTAATAACTGCTTTCTTTGCTTTTCCTTCGTTGATACCAAGAACTTTGGTTTCCAGATTTGCATCTACGTAAGGACCTTTTTTAATTGAACGACCCATGTTTTATTTTTAAGTTTGTTTATTTGTTTTGACTGCTCAAAACCATTTTAACAGAAATAATTTACTTAGCTAATTTCCTTCCGTTTCTTCTCTGGATAATCAGTTTATCAGAGCCTTTTTTCTTACGGGTAATTTCGCCTTTAGCGTATTTACCTGTACGAGAACGAGGGTGTCCGCCCGATGCACGACCTTCACCACCACCCATCGGATGGTCAACAGGGTTCATCGCAACGCCTCTTACGCGAGGACGAATACCTTTCCAACGATTGGCGCCTGCTTTACCTGCACTTTGCAAATTGTGGTCGCTGTTGGAAACAACGCCTACAGTTGCATAACCGTCAATCAACACTTTTCTCAATTCGCCGGAAGGCATTTTAAGAACCGCGTATTTTTCTTCTTTGTTGCTCAATTGTGCAGAAGCACCTGCGCTTCTTGCCATTTTAGCGCCTTGTCCGGGTTGCAATTCAATGTTGTGAATTGTTGTACCTAAAGGCATATTTTTTAGTTTCAAAGCGTTGCCCAATTCAGGTGCAACTGCATCGCCCGAAATAATGGTAGCACCAACTTGCAAACCTTGCGGAGCAATGATATATCTTTTTTCGCCATCAGTATATTGTACCAAAGCGATGAATGCTGTACGGTTTGGGTCGTATTCGATAGAAACAACTTTTGCTTCGATGTTTACTTTATCGCGCTTGAAGTCAATGATACGATAATGTTTTTTGTTACCGCCACCGATGTAACGCATAGAACGACGACCTTGTGCGTTGCGACCGCCCGTGCTTGATTTCTTTTCCAACAAACTCTTTTCGGGTTGGTTGGTGGTAATTTCAGCGTAAGCGTTACCAATTTTCCAACGCGTACCTGCCGTAATTGCTTTATATTTTTTTAATGCCATGCTATTTAATTTATGCGAAATTTTCAGCTCCGCTTGCTATAATTTATTTTCTTAAATACTTCCGTACAAATCTATTGAATCGCCTTCTGCAACTGTTACATAAGCTTTCTTATACGCAGGTTTTTGACCTTGAATAAAACCTGCTTTTGTGTAACGTGTTTTATTTTTTGCAGGAACTACGATTGTATGCACATCTTTTACGCTAACGCCGTAGAATGCTTCAACTGCGTCTTTAATTTCCAATTTGTTTGCCTTACGGTTTACACGGAAAGCAAATTTGTTTTGCTTTTCGCTTTGCGCGTTTGCTTTTTCTGTAAGGATAGGTTTTATCAAAACTTCGCTAAGTTTCATCTGTTTATTTTTTTATTTGTCCACCTCCGGCGAACTAATTTTATTTGTCAGATGGAATGCCTGCCGGCATTTCATTCTTAATTACTCTATATAATTTTCAAATTAAGCCGCAGCTTCTTCTTTTTCGGTTAAACCTTTCAGCGCTTCTTCGGTAAACACGACTACATCAGCATTTACAACATCGTAAGTATTAATATCTGCCAACAAAGTGCTTTCTACTCTTTGAAGATTGCGCAGGCTCAAGTAAACATTATCGTTATAATCAGGCAATACAAACAAAACTTTCTTTCCTGCTACTTCAATGTTTTTCAACACTTCTACAAACTGTTTTGTTTTTGGCGCTTCGTAATTCAAATCTTCCAAAACCACGATTGCACTATCTTTCGCTTTGTGAGAAAGCGCGCTTATTTTCGCAAGGTCTTTCACTTTTCTGTTCAACTTGATGGTGTAAGCGTGAGGTTTAGGTCCGAAGATTGTACCACCACCTTTATATAAAGGGTTACGGATGTTACCTTTACGAGAACCGCCCGTACCTTTTTGCTTGTGTAATTTGCGGCTCGCACCCTGAACTTCGGCACGAGTTTTTACTTTGTGCGTTCCCTGACGTTGAGCAGCCAAATATTGTTTTACTGCCAAATAAATAACGTGGTCATTAGGTTCTACGCCGAATATATCAGCAGGCAATTCAATGGTTCTGCCTGTGCTTTTTCCTGTTGTATTTAAAACTTCTAATTGCATTTTTGTTTCATTTTGAGTAAAGAAAAATTGATTTATCTCTACTTTTATTTTTGGATGAAAACGGTAGAACCGATATGTCCGGGAACAGAACCGCTGACAAGAATATAATTTTTTTCAGGGAAAATTTTTACCACTTTCAAACCTTTCAGTTTCACGCGGTCGTTACCCATTTGACCAGCCATTCTCATACCTTTGAATACTCTTGAAGGATAAGAAGAACCGCCCACAGAACCCGGAGCGCGCTGACGGTCATGCTGACCATGCGATTGCTCGCCCACACCGGAAAATCCATGACGCTTTACAACGCCCTGAAAACCTTTACCTTTGGTTGTACCTACTACATCTACTTTTTCGCCTTCTGCGAAAATTTCAACGGTAACGGTATCGCCGATATTTTTTTCGATTGAGTAATCGCGAAATTCTTTTACGATTTTTTTAGCCGAAGTGCTGGCTTTTGCGAAGTGATTAACGGCTGCTTTTGTGGCGCGCTTTTCTTTTTTGTCGCCCACAGCCAATTGAAGAGCGCTGTAACCGTCTTTATCGTGACTCTTGATTTGAGTAACCACGTTTGGTTCAGCCTCGATGATAGTAACCGCGAGTTGCTTTCCTTCCGGACCGTACACGCTGGTCATACCGATTTTTTTTCCAATAATTCCTTTCATTGTTTGCGGTTTGTGCCCCGCAGAGGTGTTGAGACAATACCGAATGAAGCAGTATTTCAATCTCATGCTATCCGGCGACCTTTTCTTTTTTCGTTTAAACTTCTAAACTTGAGAAGTACCGTCGGCTAACAAACCTCGAAGGGCTTGTTTATTTATCTGAACCATGATTTATTTGATTAAAAGATTTACCCGAATCTTTATCATGGTTTTGTTATTTTTAAATTCAGAGCTGCTTTTTCGTTAAAGATTGGCAGATGAAAAAGAACTTTTGTTTTGCTTTCGAAAATTTTCTTAATAAAGAAATTTTTCGACTTATCACGCTTTGATTTCTACTTCAACACCTGAAGGCAAATCCAATTTGCTTAACGCATCAACCGTACGAGATGAAGACGTGTAAATATCTAAAAGGCGCTTATGTGTAGCCAATTGAAATTGCTCACGACTCTTTTTGTTTACGTGCGGCGAGCGCAATACTGTAAATATTCTTTTGTGCGTAGGCAAAGGAATAGGACCTGTAACCACCGCGCCTGTACCACGAACCGTTTTCACTATCTTCTCGGCAGACTTATCTACCAAGTTGTGATCGTAAGATTGTAATTTTATTCTGATGCGTTGTGACATAATATAAACAACCAATTTTTGAATTGGGATTGCAAAGGTAAGAGGAGTTTTTGAATGTGCAAAAATTTTTTGAAAAATTATTTTTGCGACAATGTTTTTCAGATAAAAAAGATAATTACATTTGCATTCCAAAATTACAGAATTGCCCGATAGTATAATGGTAGTACTACAGATTCTGGCTCTGTTAGTTCAGGTTCGAGTCCTGATCGGGTAACAGGTTGAAACAAGTCTTTTTTTGCAAGGCTTGTTTCTTCATTTTTAACTGATAACTATTTATTAATCATAGAAATAAGATTTACAGCTTCGTTAAATGTTTGAGTTCGAGATTTTTCAGCGAAAATCACATAATTTGAAGGAAAAATTGAACTTACGACCTTACGCTATACCTCCGGAATGAACGGATCTTCCATTATTTGTCTAAAAATATTGGTGACCAATTTAGAGAGCACTACCATTATTGGATTTAGTTATTTCAATACAACATCCAATTTCTTAAATAACTCTTCAGCATGCCAATCTTTTGCAATAATGACCCCGTTAGGATCTATTAAAAAAGTACGTGGTATGAGGGTAACGCCATACAATTTAGCAGCAGCATTACTGCGCTGTAAATCTGAGACATTCGTCCATACAAGCCCATCTTTTTTAATGGCTGTAATCCACGCGGCTTTTGTACTTGCATCATCTAATGATATACTCACTATCGTAAATCCTCTGTCCTTGTATTTTTCATACACTTTAACCAGCCTGGGGTTTTCTGCACGGCAACCGCTGCACCAGGAAGCCCAAAAATCAACCAAGACATATTTGCCCTTGAAATCATTTAAGCTAACCATTTTTCCGTTTATATCCGGTTGTGAAAAGACCGGCGCTTTAATTCCAGCAACGATTTTACCGGCCTTTGATAGCTCATAGGACACCCTTTGTCCCGCAGATGTTTTTTTGATACGATCTGACAAACTATTAAATAAGGGGCTTATTATTTTGGGGATAACACTACCGGACCCCATTGATCTGATAAGATCAAGGCTTACATACGAATCAGGATGACTATAAATAAACTGTTTGGTCAAATCATTTACATGCTCTCCTATTTCTTCACTCTTTTTTCTAAATTCATTGCGTGTTAATGTGTCCTTAGGGTCTTTTCGATAATGCGTAAGCGACTCATCAATTACTTGCATTCTCTCTTTGTTGAAAGGACTGACACTACCGTTATAAACTTCGAAGTCATTTGTAGTTTCAGGACCGGTTACCTTCGCAGATAAGATCGAGTCTTTTATTACTATCCGGATTACGCCAGCATCTAAATATATGAGTCTTGTATCTTTTTTGTTATACATATTTCTGATGGTCAGTCCTTCCCCAGTATGATCTAATGCAATAGCAGCTCTTCCGGGATTAGCTATGATACCTGAAAAATGAAAATTGCCATTTGTTACATTACTGGAATCGAAATTCATTTTCCCTTGTTCATCCTCATATGAAAGATATACCTTACTTTTTGGAGAATGCATTGATATAGAACCATTAATACTGAATTTTAATTTTTGAGCAAACGTAAATGTTGGTAAAACGATTACTGCAATTAAAACATACTTAAACATAATTTGATTTTTTAATTATAATAATTTTTCTAATGCTTCTCTTAACTCATGTCCCCGTAAATCCATTTTAACGATGTGGCCATTTGGATCAATCAGGAAATTAGCAGGAATTGCATCTACGCCGTAAATTTCTGCCGCCTGATTTTTTGCTTTAAGATCAGATACCTCTGTCCAGCTCAATTTGTCGTCAGCAATAGCTTTTAGCCATTTACTCTTATCAGTGTCTAGGGAAACGCCTATAATCGTAAAATTTTTATCCTTAAAATCATTATACGTTTTTACTACATTAGGATTCTCTGCGCGACAGGGTACACACCATGAAGCCCAGAAATCAACTAATACCCAACGGCCTTTAAAATCCGAAAGTCGGATTGGTTTTCCATTAACATCGTTCTGTACAAAATCTGGAGCTACCATTCCTACGTTGATCTTTGCTGCTCTTGCTATACGCTGAGCATATTCTATTCCCCGCATAGATTTTTTGATCTCATCAGACATTTTTTCAAAATAGGGCGTCATCTTTTTGATTTCATCAGCGGAAAATGGAAGCTGATATAAAAAATCTAAGCTCTGGAAAGAGTTCGGATGCGTTTTGACATATTCCTCTTCCATATTAAGCATCGACGTGATTAGAGCGTCCATCGCAATACCAAGATTTCTCTGTTCTTCTTTGCTCATCGTTGAGTCTTTACTCTTTTTCATTAAGCTGTCATAAATATCCATTTTGGGAGCCAATGCGTGTGAAAAAGAATCTACTTCGTCATTTAGCGTAGATGCTAACATTTTACTTTTTCTTAATGAATCTTCTCCTGCAAAAATTTGCTTCTTCTTTTCGATGTATATGTAACGTTTGTCAATACTGTCCGATTTGAATGCCTCGTTTACGGACAGATTTTTACTTGGATCATATAATTTTAGCATCCCCGGCCTCGGCTCCTCTGTATAGCCACTAAAATGAAACTTGCCATTAACTATTTTAGATGAATCAGTTATATAAACATATTTAGAATCAACAACAGCAGAGTAGTTTAAATACACGATATCGTGGGGATTTAAATGTTTTACCTCACCAATAATTTCAAAGTTTTTTTTCTGTACTTTCTGTGCGTTTCCAAGAAACGGGAAAGCTGATACTACCATTACGGTCATCAATAATTTATTCATTTTCATTTTCTTTTTTTATCAGTACTTTAATTATTTAATAGATTAAAATGTATATCCCGGGTTCTGTTCATTTGCCATATTGGGGTCATTCAGCAACTGATTTTCTGGAATTGGATACAACTGCCAATCATCCTGCCATGTGCCACCTTTCCGGATATCATCTGCCGGCATAATATCCTTTGCACGACCTGTGCGTTTCAGGTCAAACCAGCGTTGTCCCCATTCCGCGAAAAACTCCAATCGCCGCTCTTTTTCAACAGCCAGCAAAGCATCTGCTTGAGAAAGACCGTCCGGAAGTAAGGGGGCACCTGCCCGCTCGCGTACCACATTCAGGTCATGCACGCCATCGTCTATACGCCCCTGCCATATCCGGGCTTCCGCACGTATAAGGTATTGTTCCGCTAACCGTAGCACCGTATTACATTCGCTCAATACGGTAGCACTAGGGATTTTATATTTATTAGGGAAATAATAAATATCTATGGGAGCAACTGTAGTAGTATAAGTGCCAATCCAACTTGTTTTGCGGCGGTCTGCCGCATCAAACGCAGCCAACAGTCCGGGGCTAATTGTAGTAGATCCATAGCTGTTAGTAGATGGGCTGGCAGCAAGAACAAACAGTGACGCTTCATTCGCGCTAGTTTGCGAACCAGGCAGAAGTTGCCAGATAGCTGCTTTTGAGTTAAGCAAAAATACATCGTTCAGACTTACGGTATCATACAGCTGCTTATTGTCAATTACCAGGGAGGCTTGTTGTTCTGCATTTACCCAATTGCGGTTATAAAGATATACCCTTGCCAATAACGCTGTAGCTGCAAATTTATTGACACGTGTACGACTGCCGGCAGAAACAGAATAATCTGATGCAAGCGAACCCTCTGCATCCTCTAAATCGCTAATTATTTGTTTATATACGTCTGCAGTATCCGTGCGCGTGGCATTTGTATTTTGATTGTAATCCGTGCCCAGGATCAACGGCACATCACCAAACATATTAACCAGATAAAAGTAGGCAAATGCACGCAGGAACTTAGCCTCTCCGGTAGCCTCTTTACGTGTAGCGGAACTAATGCTTTTAGACCGGGCAAGGCGATTGATAGCATCGTTTGCCTGGTAAATAGTCTGGTAAGGTCCTGTCCACAAAGATCCAGTACCAATTTCTGAAGTCAGCGTATTCGTATAAAAAGCTTTATCATTTACCGAAGTAGAAAATGACGTTACATCATCGCCACTTAATGTCGCGCAATAAGTAATACTGGAGTTCTGCCCTGAGGCATACCCACTTGTACCCATTAATGCATAAATGCCGCGGATAGCTGCCATAGCGGTAGAATCATTATTAAATACCCCTTCGCTGGAAAGCTGAGTTTTAGGAGCACCTACATTTAAAAACTTCTTGCAGGATACCAACACGAATGCCATACAAATCAATATGATATAATTATACTTTTTCATTTTATCCAATTTATAATGTAAGAGATAGCCCTAATGTTATCATTCTTAGTGGGGGCAACGCGGAGAGCGACATATTATTTTCCGGGTCCCAGCCTTGGAATTTGGTAATCGTTAAAAGATTTTGAGCCTGTAAGTAAAACCTCGCTTGTTGTATTTTCAATCTCTTAACTACTTTGTCCGATAAACTATAAGATAGGGAAAGATTTTTCAAACGAATATAAGAGGCATCCGTATAGCCATTTGTGGTATACATAAGCTGGGAATAGTCCTGATAGCCCGAGAATGACTGTGTAAATTTGGCGATATTGGCAATATCTCCCTCTTTTTGCCATCTGCTATCCGAATATAGCATTGCAGGCTGATTAGCACCCTCAAATCCTGGAGGATACCCCGCAACCGTGAGATAATTTTTACCTAACTGTTTTACAAACTGGAACAATACATCCAAGGAAAAGCCCTTGTATTCAAATGTATTGGAAATGCCCCCATAGTATCGCTGGGAGACATCTATGCTTCCCGTACGATCCAGATAATTAATCGTTCCGTCACCATTGGTGTCCTTAAATGTGTACCGCCCCGTTTCCGGATCAACACCCTCGTAGATATAGCTGCGAACAATGTTAAGTGGCTGCCCGATCACATAAGTAGTTGCATAACTTGATCCTGCAAGATTGGGATAAGCAACCAGTTTATTACGGGGGATAGTAAGATTGGCATCTGTGTGCCAGCTAAAGGAATGACCACTGATATTCTTTGTGTGCAGCTCAAATTCAAAACCTGTATTCTGAACAATAGCCGGAAGATTTGCCTGTACAGAAGTAAAACCCGTTGTAGGAGCCAGCGGATATCCTACAAGCTGATTAGATGACCTGTTTCGAAAATAATTTCCCGAAAATAATATCCTATCATGCAAAAAACCTGATTCAAACGCAATCTCCAATTTCTTGTTGGTCTCCCATCTGAAATCGGGATTGTACAAATTACTGGGCACTAATACAGACCCGCCATAGCTATTGGCATAATAGGATGAATATCCCGGTAATCCGTATAAACTTAAAAACTGGTAATCGGGCAACTGGTCATTGCCTGTAATGCCGTAACTCGCTCTCAATTTACCAAAGCTCAGGAAAGGCAAGGATTCTTTTACAGCCTTTTCACTCGAAAAGATCCAGGCAGCGCCTACTGCGCCAAAGTTAGCCACCTGTCTGCCTGGTCCGAAGCGGCTGCTTCCATCCCGTCTTCCGGTCAAATCTATCAGGTATTTATTAAGCAAATTATAGTTAATCCGCAGAAATCCTGCCGAATAACGATACAGGTTCAGATTATAAGTAGAAGTAAGCGTTTGTGCGGACGCGGGATTTTCCAGCAAGTCGTCACTGGCATAATTCGTTCCGAACAGTGAAAGCATCTCCGTACGTTGCTGCTGCATCGTAGCACCTAAAACCACAGCCAGCTTACCGTCTCCCATTGCTTTATCATAGGTAAGCTGCGGTTCCAATATCCAGGATTTTACGCTATTGGTAGAATAGCTGGCGCTGGACTGCCTATGCTGGGCAGGGTCATAAGATTTAGCCGGCCACAATGACATTTCTTTGAGCTGTGTGACTGTGTAACCCGCGTTCAGCTTCACACGTAAACCGGGTATAATCTGGTAGGCCATATTAGCGTTGCTAATCAGGTTATCGGTAACAGCGTTGTATTTTGTCAGTAAGTATGAAGCCGGGTTCGAGAATGTTGAATTTGCCCAATTCAACTGTCCGTCCGGCGTAAATAAAGCAGGCGCATCCGGCGGAAGCTGTATCACTCTGGAGGTAATATCAAGGTTTGGCAGGTTATTGTTGTCATTTACATAATTTACGGTAACCGCAAACTCAAACTTCTGGTCCATGGAATGATGATTTATGCCCAGATTAAAAGATGCCTTCTGATCGGCAAAATCGCCTTTAAATATCGCTGTTTCACGCTGGTATCCCCCGCTTGCGCGAAAAGTGGTCAGGCTGTTACCGCCGGACAGAGATAATTGGGCATTGGATAAATGAGATGTTCCTCCCAGTAGCTCTTTCTGCCAGTCTGTATTGCGTGTAGTATCCCAAACTGTAAGATCCGGATCTGCTGCAGTAGGACTGGTACCATCATTTCTGAATGCTTCGTAACGCATATCCAGATATTGGCGGGTATCCATCATCTTCATTTTACGCGTAAGCTTTCCATTACCTGAATAAACATTTGCTTCCAGGCTTGTTCTGCCCGATTTTCCTTTTTTTGTTGTGATTAATACCACACCATTAGCACCGCGTGAGCCGTAAATAGCGGTAGCATCTGCATCTTTCAGCACATCAATACTCTCAATTTCCGAAGGGCTGATGTAGTTCAGCGGGCTGGTGGGGTCCTTTAATATATTGGCGCCAATTCCACTGGATAATGATGTGGACATATATGGTACACCATCGATAATATACAAGGGATTGTTACCATTTGATATACTGTTCTGCCCCCGGATCCTCACTTCATATCCTGCACCCGGGACTCCGGACTGTTGGGTAATTTCCAAGCCTGTTACTCTTCCTTCAAGGGCTCCCAGTACATTCATTACCGGATTTTTTGCAATATCTGCTGCCTTTACGGTAACAATAGAAGAAGTACTTAACCGTTTTGATGTTTTTCCGTAAGCAATAAATTGTATCTCATCCAAAGGATTGGAACTTTCTTTAAGGATGACAGTAGTATCTGCATATTTACCGACAGTAATTTCCTTAGATTCATAGCCAACATAGCTGATATGCAGGACATCCCCATTGTGAATGTCAGTTAAGGTAATAGTCCCGCGTTCATCTGTCAATCCGCCATTCTTAGTACCCTTTACCACAACGCCCGCACCCTGTAAAGGGTGCCACGTCGAGTCTATTACATGCACTATAAGCTTTCGTTGTTCCGGTACGGTTATAATATCATCGGTTTGAGAAGTCATATTCTTTGCTGCTACTTTCTTGGTAAGGATGATCGTCTTTCCGATAATTTCATAAGTAAAGGGCAACTGTTTAAAACAAATGTCCAGTACGTTTTGTAAAGGAGCATCTTTAACCTGCACGGAAATCTTTCCGGATTGTTGAATATCCTGCTGATTATAAAAAAAGACATATCCTGTCTGGTTGTAGATCGCGTCGAAAATCTTCTCCGGCGAAGCACTTTTTTGCCGTAAGGTTACTTTTTGGCTATAACCTCTCGCACTGACCTGTAAACAAGCCACAAATAGGAAAAATGCAACTAGTTTCATAGATAAAAGAAAAGACCGTTTTGAAATTTTCTCACAGCAGTAAGTGCGCTTCCTTCGATAAAAAGGAAGCGTGCAATGCGCAATAAATTGCATAACTTTGTTTTTGATTGGGTTTAAGAAATAAAACTTTACTCGGTTTGATTTTCGGGTTAGCCCAACTTTTGATCGCTCCGGTTGCCTCCGGGGCGATTTTTATGGAGTACCCGTCGTTTGTTCATAGTTCTTTAAGGCATGACGATAATTTTTTTGTTTTGTATTTTAAAATGGATTCCGCTCTTTTCTAAAATAGATAGCGCTTCGTCGATGTTGCTGCTGCGGGCAATACCCCCGCCGAAATGAACATCAGGTATTTTTCCTTCGTACTCAACATCCACATCGTACCATCGTGCCAGTTGCCGCATAATCGTTGCGAGACTGGCATTATGGAAAAGGAAATAACCGTCTTTCCAAGCAATTACTTTGCGTGCATCAACATTGGTTACGGACAAATTGCCGTCTTTTTCTACGGATTGCTCTCCGGGATGTAATAATACGCTTCCTACCTTGACTGCACCTTCTAGCAAGGTTACTCTGCGGTCCGGCTCATCCGCATACGCATTTACGTCGAAAGACGTTCCAATATCTTCAATTGTCTGATTGCCGGCATGTACCCGAAAAGGCTGCTTCGGACGGTGAGCTACTTCAAAATATACTTCACCGGTTATTGTTACTTCCCTTGTTCTTCCGGTAAATACGATCGGGTAGCTAATCGAAGAAGCTGCATTAAGCCAGACCTTCGTGCCATCCGACAGCACTAATTGATATTGCCCCCCGCGCGGTGTAGTAATCCTGTTGACCGCATCGACTGCTAATGTATTTTTAGCATCCCTTACTTTATATTCTATTTTACCATCCGCGGTTTTCTCTACCTCCATACCGCCTTGCTTTGCAAGAGTGCCCTTACCGGCATCTGTTAGTGTTACCTGACTGCCGTCAGCAAGTGTCAAAGTCGCTTTATTACCACCAGGCAGAATAACATTATTTTGAACAAGCGCATTGGTAGCTTGATTCTTTTGTTGCATATACAAAAAGCCGACAATCGCTAAAAGAAGGACTATGGATGCAGCTATAGTGTACCATAAACGGATACGCTTATGTTGTAATCTTCTATTAATGCGCCTTTCGATATTTTGCAGCATCAATTGCTTTAAAGCTGATTCCTTTTCTTTACCTAGTGTTTGTCTGGCAGATTCGTCTAACCGGCGATAATATTCCGCCAGCAAACGATCTTCCTGCTCGCTGCTATTACCACTCAGGTACCTGTCTAATAATCGAAAGAAAACGTCTTTTTCCATGGTTCTACATAGTATAGTACCAAAAAAGAAAGAAAGCCGACAAAAAAATAGGATTTTTTATTTAAAAATTAAAATTGGGTTAGTATAACAAGACAAGCAGAGATAGATAAACCTGTTTGAATCAACTTTAAAGATTTAGAAATCTTTCTTTCCACTGTTCTTTCCGAAACGCCCATTTGCTCCGCGATTTCTCTGTGGGTCATTTGTTCTGTTCGGCTGAGTCGGAAAATCTCCCGGCAATCTTCTGGCAGACTTTCTACCAACTTAAGGATCAGTTGCTGCTGTTCCTTATAAATAAGCGGATCGTCCATAATAATGTCAGTCGTGATCTTGCGCAGCCTTTCACACATAGCTTCATGCCATTTCACTTCACGCATTGCCTTGAATACTGAAAATCGGACGGATTGCTGCAGCCATGCTTTCAGATGACCAATATTCACCTCTTTTCTGCGCTGCCATAAGCTGAAAAAAACGTTCTGTACAGCGTCCTGTGCAGCATCTTCATCTTGCAAAATACGGTAAGCCGTACGCAGCAATACCTGCCAGTACCGCTCGTAAATCTCGGTAAATGCTGCCCGGTCTTCCTGTTTCAGAAGTTCAACCAACTGCTGATCCGTATGGTCTCGATATGTCGGCATGACAAAATAAAAGTGATAAAGCCCCCCTCAGTGCGGTAAAACTAAATGATTTTTTTCTGACATTAACAAATAATTATTTTTTAGAGTGGCAACATAGGTCAGATTAAATTGTTTGGAAAAAGAAAAAGCACCTACGAATTTTCTTCGTAAGTGCTTGATTTTCAGTGGGAGTTGACGGGGTCGAACCGCCGACCCTCTGCTTGTAAGGCAGATGCTCTAAACCAACTGAGCTAAACTCCCTCCCGTAATTGGAGTGCAAATATAGAGTGATATTTTTTTCTGCCAAATTTTTATGGGATTTTTTTTATTCCTTATCTCAAAAAACACCTTACCAAAACCCATTGGACCATAACTCAATTTAACAATTACATTCATTAATTTTGCATCTCAATTTAATTTCAACATGAGCGAAAAAGTACATTGTTTAATTATCGGTTCAGGTCCGGCAGGATACACTGCGGCAATTTATGCGGCGCGCGCCAATATGAAACCCGTATTATATCAAGGCATTCAGCCAGGCGGGCAATTGACCATTACAACAGAAGTAGAAAATTATCCCGGTTATCCCGAAGGCATTCAGGGACCGGAAATGATGATAGATTTTGAAAAACAGGCAAAAAGAATGGGCGCGGATATTCGTTACGGAATTGCTACGAAAGTAGATTTTTCGGGTTCTGTCCATAAAGTTCAGATTGATGAAAAAGACTGGATTGAAGCTGATACCGTAATTATTTCCACAGGCGCATCTGCCAAATGGTTGGGCTTGCCGAGCGAGCAACATCTCAATGGTTATGGCGTAAGCGCGTGTGCAGTGTGCGACGGATTTTTCTTCAAAGGAAAAGAAGTGGCAATTGTGGGCGCAGGCGATACGGCTTGCGAAGAAGCATTGTATCTTTCAAAATTGGCGACTAAAGTTCACATGATTGTACGTAAAGGCGAAGACGGAATGCGCGCCAGCAAAGTGATGCAGGACAGAGTGAAAGCTGCGGAAAATATTCAAATCTACTGGAACGCAGAAACCGATGAGATTCTGGGCGAGAAGAAAGTAGAAGGCGTACGTATCAAAAATATTCTGACGGGCGAGAAACAAGAAATTCCTTTAAGCGCTTTCTTTGTAGCAATTGGTCATAAACCGAACAGCGACATTTTTGCAGGTTATTTACAGCTTGATGATGCAGGCTACATTATTACTCAAGCGGGAACTTCCAAAACCAATGTTGCAGGCGTATTTGCCGCGGGCGACGTGCAAGACAAAATTTATCGTCAGGCTATCACAGCTGCAGGAAGTGGCTGTATGGCAGCGTTGGACGCAGAAAGATATTTGACGGAAAAAGGAATTCACTAATTTATCAATTAGTAATTAAGAATTAATAATTGAGCAACGTGTTACATTTCAATTTCAACGATTTGACGCGTTGCTCTTTCATTATCAAATTATCACATCTTCAAATTTTCAAATTAACAGAATGCTCAAAATAGAACTCCACAATTTATGGTTTCATGCCAATCACGGATTGTATGAAGAAGAAAAAGTTTTGGGCGGCGATTTTATGCTCGACGTCGAGATCTTATACAAACCCAAAGCCACGCCGCATCATATTTCCGAAACGGTTGATTATTCGGCAGTTTATAGTTTAATCAAATCGCATATGGCAAAACCCGAACCACTTTTGGAAACTTTAGCAATGAATATTACGAACGATATTTTGCATAAATTTCAACTCGCCGAAGAAGTTAGTTTAAGCATAAAAAAAATAAACCCGCCAATGATAGGCTTTACCGGAAACGTAAGTGTAACTTATACCGCAAAAAGAGAACAATAAATTTTACTCCTCATCTTCCAACACCTGCACATTTCGACTGAAACTTTCTTCAAGAGAAATCAACGTTTCAGTGCGTTCGATGCCTTTGATGTATTGCAACTTATCGTGCAGTACTTGTTTTAATTGCTGGATATCACGACAAACGATTTCGGCAAACATACTGTATGTACCTGTTGTGTAATTAAGGCGCACAATCTGCGGAATTTTTTCCAGCTCCTTTGCCACATCTTCGTACATCGAACTCTTTTGTAAATAAATTCCTACAAAAGAAATCACATCATAACCCAGTGTTTTAATGTTAATCGTAAGTCGCGAGCCTGTAACGATGCCCATTTCCTGCATTTTTTTTATGCGCACATGAATAGTTCCGCCGGAAACAAACAACTTCTTACCTAGATCGGCATAAGAAATCTCGGCGCTGTTTATCATTTCATCAATGATTTGATAATCCAGTTTATCCAAATTTAATTTATCACTCATAATTGCACCATTATTTAATTAATATTCAAATATATAAAATAATCATTAAACAATATCTATATTTTCATTTTTTTTGTTGAAAAATTTGAAATATAGAAATTACCGTTTTATTTTTGCATTGTCTTTATGATAAAGATGAGTTCTAAACATTGTGGGGTGATGAAATTTTTTGGCAGACATGCCCTCTCGTCTCGAGGGTGGGGACAACAGGATAAACAAAGCATAGAGCCTCTCGCAAGAGAGACCGGGATTGACCACCGGACTTTGTACTTTAGCTAACTGCCCCGTGTAGGTTCGACTCCTACCCCTACAGCAATCTAAAATCCTAATCAGTTGATATTTAATTGATTAGGATTTTTTATTTGAAATGTAGTGCAAATTGTAGTGCAGATTTGAGTATTTTTGATGCAAAAAGAAACAGAAATCTTTCGCAAGCGTATGCGCGTAATTGTATGTTTTGAGCGTGATTTTGATGTAAAGTAGCTGAAGGGTAATGAATAAAAAAACCACTCTTAGTAGAGTGATTTTAGTTAGTAATTTATCTTAATCTTCGGTTATCATTAGACTATACGAAGAGCTTGTACTTATTGATAAATTCACATCCCAACTGTTACCCACATTCAATGCTCCGCTATTCCCGGAATTATCCGAGTACGAAAATGACGGAGTTCCTGATGCAGTTGGGAGCATAAAAAGGTTAAAGTTTGAAAATGCAAATTGCGTCTGTTTTGTTTGGTGGAGAGGCACATCAATTGTCGTAAATCCCGAGCTTTGAATAAAAACATGCTCACTGGTTGAATTACTAATCGTTGCATTTATTAAGAAGGGGTTTAATCCGACCGCTTCGGCTTTATAATCACTGCTTTTCATTGAAGTAAAGCCAATAAGTAACAAAAGTCCTAAACAAATTACAATTGTCTTTTTCATAATTTTTGGATTTAGTTTTTAAGAAATGAGATACTAAGAACCTGTTTAAATTTTATTTGCCAAAAGTTTTATGGCGGATAGTTTGACGATTTCTTCGGAAGATTCCATTAGTAGTTCGTAATTGCGACATAATCTTCTGTCATTATCAAACCAAGAGAATGTTCTTTCTATAATCCATCTTTTAGAACGGGTTTGAAAGATTTGTCCGGCGGTTGCTTGCCCATGACAATTTTCAACAAATACCCGAATTTATTTTTAACGTCATCCACAATATCTCCGCGATACCCTCCGTCGGCAAGGATGACTTTAATACCGTGAAAATATTCTTTTAATACACGCATTAACCAAATTACAGCTTTGCTGTCATGAATGTGTGCCACCGTTACCATAACTGCCAGCAAAAAGCCATTCTTATCCACAACCACGTGCCGTTTGATGCCTTTCACTTTCTTATTGCCGTCATAACTTTTAAAAGAACGATTATTGCCCCAACGCACACTCTGACTGTCCATAATGGCTAATGTCGCTCGAGCTTTCTGACCTTTTCTGACCCTGATTATGCTGCGCAATTTTTCCAATATCAAATCATTCAACTCTTCATTAATCCACTTACGATAGTAATAATACACTATTTCCCAACGTGGAAAATCGTGCGGAAGCATCCGCCATTGACAACCTGTTTTTACCACATACATCAAGGCATTCCATACTTCTCTTAAATCATATTTACGGCATCTTGCCGTATTCAGATATTTTGATATAATTTGCCATCCGCTATCGCTTACATTGCTCGAGTAATTTGTCATACTGATTGAGTTTGTGATGATTCACAATTAGTACAACTATTCTTGCAAGCAGCGATAGCTTCTTAATATCTTATTGCTTCAGTACCAATTTTTCAACACCTTATTAAGTTTATTCATAATTTTAAACAGGCTCTTATTTTTAATTATATAGTGTGATTCTTATTGCAATTTGTCTAATACCGGCATTTTTATACCTTCTAATTTATCTTGTTCCGGCTTCAATAGTTCTAATACTTCAATTTCATTCTTTCCGTTTTTCAACCATTCCGCAGGCAGGTAAATCGTTTGCTGCGGACCCACATACCAATATCTTCCAAGATTATGACCGTTTACCCACACAACACCTTTTCCCCATTTGCTCATATCGAGATAAGTATCGGCAACGCTGTCTAAAACAAATGAACCTTTGCGCAAAACAGGAATATTACCTTGTACAAAATTCTTGTTGAAATGAATGGAATGAATATCATCGAACGGAAGACAATATTGTTCCCAATTATCCAATTCTTTTCCATTAAACAAAACGGTTTTTGTAATGCCTTTGAAATTCTGTAACAAGTACTTACCAAAATTTATTCGTCCCAGATTTTCCACTAAAATATCCAATGTATCTTTTCCTGCGGGCAATGATATTTCCAGGCTGTCTTGTTTCAAACGCCTGTCCAGCAAGCCTTTCCGCTCTCCGTTAATCATAATGACTGCGTAGTCGCGCAGGTCTTTTATCTTTAGTAAACCACTTTTTCCACCATCAACAATTGTTCTATAAAGTACAAAACCATAAGCCTGGTGCAGAGCTTCAAACGTCAAAGGATGTACGCTTTTCGTTGGTTTCGGAAGAATGTTGCGGATAGAAACAACGCTATCGAAATGAATATTATTGATTTCCATCGTAGGCTTGGTCGCAGGCACAGGCGGCAACTTTTCGTCTTTCGGTAAATGCTTTTCTATTACTGAACGGAAAGCAAAAAATTTCTTTGTAGGATTACCAGCTTCGTCCAATGGTGCATCATAATCATAGCTGCTTATCTGCGGTTCATAAGGCGTGTTGTCTTTATAATTTGCACCGTTCATAAATCCTCGCGTAGTGCCGCCGTGAAACATATACATATTGATAGACAGTCCTGCTTTCAATACTGCATCCAGTTTCATAGCATAACCTTCTGCAGGCACGGTATGATGCGGCGCGCCCCACCAGTCGAACCATGCAGGATACCATTCCGCAATCATAAACGGACCTTTGCCGTTGTGGTATTTTCTTACCGTATCTTTTACCGCTTGCGGGTTGTCCAAACCATTGACTGCAGGCAATAAGCCGGGCAAATATCCTTTTTTCAAATCCGCAGGAGGGTCACAGGTATAAAGCAATCCGTCGAAGCCGGCGTCGCGGAACATTTTTTCATTCAAAGCCAAATAATCTTTATCGCTGCCGTAGGAGCCGTATTCATTCTCAATCTGCACCATCAGAATATTGCCGCCGTGATTGATTTGCAAAGGCGCTAATTGCTTGCCAACTTCGTCAATATATTTTTTATATTCTTCGAGATATTGCTTTTCCTTGCTGCGCACAACAAGCCCTTTTTCATTTTGCAGCCAGTAAGGATAACCGCCGTATTCCCACTCGGCGCACACATACGGACTTGGACGAAGAATAACCCACAAATCCTCGTCCTGCGCGGCTTTCACGAAAGCCGCCACATCATTATTTCCGGTAAAATCGAACTTACCTTTTTCGGGTTCATTCACGTTCCAGAACACATACGTGCTGATGGTGTTCAAACCCATTGCCTTTGCGGCTTTCATGCGCGTGCGCCATGCTTCGCGCGGAATGCGCGGGTAGTGCATTTCGCCGGAAATAATTTGAAAAGGCTTGCCATCTAACAAGAAAACAGAATCGCCAAGAGCAAAAGTATGTTGCACTTTGTGTTGCGTTTTGCATGAGTAAAATGAAGTGCATAATGCGTAGCAAAAAAATAAAAATGGTGCGAAATGCCTGATGTGGTTGAATTTCATCCGTGTGATTTTTATCTGAAAAATGATTTAATATTTTTTGTTCTCTTCGTTTTTGATAATGTTTTAATTAGTATGGAAACGATTGTCGTCATGCCAAACTTGTTTCGGCATCTCCTGGCAAAAATCATTTCCGCACGACAAGAGATTCCTGCTTCCGCGGGAAATGTAAATTCGGCGAAGCCAATGACGGGCAGGCGTTATCCTATTTTACATTCATGTTCATGCTTATAAATTTTTAATTATTCATTCTACTGAACGCCTGGTCTGCCGTGTAATTGAATGTCTTTATAAAATTTTTGAAGAATGTAAAACGCTTCTTTCTTATTGCCCTTATCATCATACAAACCTTTGCGGTTCCAGCCATCCTGGTACAAAGGATTGTTGCGCTTGGGCGAACGAAAATCCGCCATTATCCAGGGCGACATTCCTACCCAATTATCCGGCATTCTGCACAACATTTTTATTTGTTCCCGGTAATACCAAGTCTGGTATTCTTCGCTGAACCGTGTAAGCGAATCAGCATGAAAACCATACTTCGCACCTGCACCTGTTTCGCTGATGAACAAAGGTTTATTGTAAGGCGTTGCCCAATTTGTTGTTCTGCATTTATCAGGCATTCCGCCGTACCAGCCGAGATATTCGTTGAAGGAAACCAAATCCACATAAGCGCCGAGCGGGTCGTCAATTTCATTGATATTTTTTCCCGAATTATAGTTTACTTCCAGCGCAGCGGAAACCATGCGTGTACTGTCCAAACCATGCGCACAATTAATTAATGAGTGCATAAAACCGGTGCGCACTTCACTCACAGGCGTTTCATTGCCTACCGACCAAATAATGATGCTGGCGCGGTTATGGTCGCGCGTAATCATTTCTTTTAATTGCGCTTCGGCTTTGTTGTAAACTTCTTTGTTTTTAAAATCGATTGTCCAGTATACAGGAATTTCCGACCACACCAGTATGCCCAAAGAATCTGCAAGCCTTGTCATGCTTTCATCGTGCGGGTAATGCGCGAGGCGAACCATATTGCAGTTCAGTTCTTTTGCCTGATTGAGTAATTGCAACACATCTTGCCTGCTCCATGCGCGACGAACGTCTTGTGGAATTTCTTCGTGAATAGCAATGCCGCGCATAAAAATGGGTTTGCCGTTCAGCAACACTTGCCGGTTGTATGCTTCAACCGTCCGGAAACCTATTTTATCTTTCAGCGTATCCGTTTTTGTTGTGATAATTACCTCGTATAATTTCGGATGTTCGGGCGACCAGAGTTGAATTTTCGGAAGCGTAAAACTGATATTTGTTTTTTGTGTAGTTATAGTAAATGTTTTTTTAAAAACCAGTTCGGGAATGGAAACCTCAGTGTTTTCGGTCATTCCAGGCTTTTGATTCAATTCAATCCATCCTTCAACTTTTGCATTTTTATCGGACGGAACGCTACCCGGTTTTTCTTTTTTCAAATGAATAAAAAAGTCCTGCACAAAAGTTTGCGGCTCTTCAATTAATAAAACGCTGCGCGTGATACCGCCGTAATTCCACCAATCGGTATTCAACGTAGGCACATCGTCTTTGTGGCGCGTATTGTTTACACGAACGATGAGGTAATTGTTTTTTTCTTTCAAAACGCTATCGGGAATTTCAAAATCAAACGGCGTGAAACCGCCTTCGTGCATTCCTAATTTTTTTCCGTTGAGATACACATCCGCACGGTAATTGACCGCACCGAAATACAAAAACACTTTATCATTCCTTTCTTTCTTTTTATAATCAAAAGATTTCTTGTACCAAACCGTTCCTTCGTAATAAATGAATTGCTTGTCCTGATGATTCCAATCGCCGGGAACTTTCAAACTATATTTATCGTTATAACCAAACTCTTTTAAGTCTGTTTTATTTTTAGGTTCATCTAAATTCCAATATGCCGCAGGATTTTTTTCATTCAACTCTTTATAACGATAATCGTAAAAGCCCGTTTCATAAGGATCAACAATATATTGCCATTTGCCGTTAAGGCTCGTGGTTACACGGTTTGGAACATCAGTGAGCAACGGCGATTGCGCAAAAGAAATCGCATTACTTAACAACAGGAAAATTAGTATGACTGATTTTTTATTCATCCGTATATTTTTTATTGTTTTTTAATTGTCGGATGGAACCTTGCTTATACATTTCCCTGTGTGAGAAAAATTATCATGCTCGGTTTCATTTTTAAATCATTATAAATTAAGAGCAATCGTTCGACTGCTGTGTGAAGCGTCTTCGCTTCACACGAATATTCTATCGCCTCATGGCGATTAAATTATCTCAAACTCAACAACACAACACTGTGTTTAGGCAAAGTAACTTCCAGTTGATTGCCTTGTTTTTTCGCACCAACAAAGACTTTCGTTACAACTTTATTTTTATCGTTAAATGTATTGATGTCGGTTACTTTATCGGCATCGAGTATTTGTCCTTTAATAGAATTATAATTTTTTCCATCAACATTTGCGCTTACGGTTATGTCATGCTCCGCATCTAAGTTTACCAATGTAATATGGATGGTTCCTGTTGAATCCAGCGATGCCGAAGCATTTACTGCCGGAATGCTGTCGTCATTCATTTTATATCCGGGTGTTGAAAGCTGCAGCGGAATGAGCTTTGCGTTTTGATGTACTTTATACATATCAAACACGTAATAAGTGGGCGTAAGCAACATCGCATTTCCTTTTGTAAGAATCAACGATTGCAGCACATTCACGGTTTGCGCGAGGTTTGCCATTCTTACCCTATCCGCATGATTATTGAAAATATTTAAAGTTGTTGCGGCAATCAGCGCATCGCGCAGGCTGTTTTGCTGCTCCAGAAAAGCCGGATTTGTTCCGGGTTCCGCGTCTGTCCACACGCCCCATTCATCAACCACTAAAGCCACTTTTTTCTGCGGGTCGTACTTGTCCATGATGGCAGAATGTTTGGTAACCAACTCTTCCATCTTCAAGCAATTCTTCATGGTGTTGAAATATTCTTTTTCATCAAACGCTGTTGCAGAGCCTTTGTGTCCCCAGTTTCCCGTAGGAATGGTGTAATAATGAAGGCTTAATCCCCACATCATATTGTGCGGAATTTCTCTCATCAGAACATCCGTCCAATGATAATTTTCATCGCCGGCACCGCTGGCAATTCTTTTTAAAGGCGCATTTTTATAACTCTTGGTAAATGTGGCATAGCGGCGGTACAAATCGGCATAATATTCGGGTTTCATGTTGCCGCCGCAGCCCCAGCTTTCATTACCTATGCCGAAAAAAGACACATCCCAGGGTTTACTTTGCCCATTCTTTTTTCTTAATTCCGTCATAGGACTGATGCCGTCGAAGTTCAGGTATTCCACCCACTGCGACATTTCCTGTACCGTGCCGCTTCCCATGTTTCCCGAAATATAAGGCTGCGTGTGCAAGAGCTTGCACAGCTCCATGAACTCGTGCGTGCCGAAGCTGTTATCTTCCGTAACGCCGCCCCAATTGGTATTGACCATTTTCGGTCTCTTCGCCGGCGCACCAATACCATCCATCCAATGATATTCATCCGCAAAGCAGCCGCCGGGCCAACGCAAATTGGGAATATGAATTTCGCGAAGCGCATCCACAACGTCCAAACGAATACGGTCTTGTTTCTTTACGGTCACAGAACTGTCCGTCCAAAAACCGTCATAGATACCGCGCCCGAGATGTTCGGAAAACATTCCGTAAATGTTACGATTGATGATGGTTTTGGCATCAGCAATGTTTGCGGAAACCGTTGCCGTTTCCTGTGAATAAACAAACACAGACGTGCAAATAAAAGTGAATGCTAAGAGGATTTTTTTCATAAAAATAAATTATTCAGTTCGTCTTCAAATTTTATATAAAAAGTTTTGAGATTTCTCGCTTCGCTCGAAACGATGTAGTCTTTGATTTTATTAATTTATCTGCTGATATGCAAAACATTTAAAACATCCGCGCCGTATTTCGACGAGGAACGAGGAGAAATCTCAACCAACATTATTTTTCAAAATCAAGTTTTTAAATATTAATGAAATTTTATTTTTTATTAAAGACATCAAGATTCCACGTATCATACCAATCGATGTGAACATCATCGCCTGAAAATTCTATCGGAAGAAAATGATAGCGGCTGTCTTCAAGATTTCTCGGATTCCATTTATCGCCTACGTAAATGAAACTGTTTTTCTTTTTCGGCAACGGAAAAATAAATGCGGACTGCCCGCCAAATGTGATGTTGCTGTCTTTACCGCGCATAGGATTGCCAACGATTTTCCATTCGCCATACAAATTATCGGCAACGCGCATAATCGCTTTGTTGGATGCCCAACCCGTGCAGGCACTTGTAATAAGATAATATTTTTTGTTGTATTTGAAAATGGCAGGTGCTTCGCGATGTGCAGAAAAAAGCAATGAGTCTTTTGCAGTTACATTTAAATAATCATCAGTCAGCTTTACAATACGCATATCATAATTTTCTCTGGAAGAATAAATCTCATAAGCACTTCCGTCATCATCCACATAAACCGTCATATCGCGCGACATATTGCCGTTGGGACGAAAACTGCGGACAAATTTATAAGGTCCCGTGATGCGGTCGCTGACGGCAACACCCACTTTTGCCGCGCCATAACCTTTGCCTCTTACTTCTACATGAAACCACATAACGAACTTTTTAGTCTTTCGGTTAAAAATCACTTTCGGCCGTTCCATAATGCCACCCCAGGCGATATCGCTTGTAGTATCATCGGAATGTGCCAACGCAAGCCCTTCCGGTTTCCAATTGTATAAATCCTTGGATGAATATACATTTACACCTAATGACTGGTGTGCATTTCTTTTCTCTCCGAACCAATAATACGTTTTGTTGTAATACACAATGTTTCCTCCGTGTGCATTGATGGTGTCGCCATTGATATCAAGCCAAATTTCGCCTACATGAAATTGGTTATACTTTGCTGTTTGCGCATGACCATAAAAACAAGTCATTGCGAATAAAAACAGCAAACAGAAGAACAGACATTTCATTTTTATATTCATTATTAACTTTTTAATTGTTAAATATACAATTATCTTAAATCCAATGCATGGTCGCCGGAATAATCTTCTTCGTTCCATATTGCTTTTTCAGACCAATCTTTTGCAGGCTCCGACCAAAAAGGTGCGCCCGGCGACAAGCCCAACGGTAGAAAAATTTCCGTGCACAAATACAAGCTGCCTTGTGTATTATACACATCTGCCTGTCCGGGTTGATTTCCGTCAAGACCAATGACGAGCCATCCGTTTTTGTCAAATGTTCCTTGCGCCGTCAATGTTTTTTTCATTACGGCATTCAAGGCTTCGCGCACTTGTCCGGCGCTCAAATTTTTCGGCAATTGTTCATGCAATGCCATATTCGCCAAATGATGAAACGCGCCGCAGCGATAAACAATTGACCTGCCGAATGCAGGAAAACTTCCGTCTGAATTTATGGAACGTTCCTGTATCTGCGAATAACGATTGTTGATGGCGGCGAGGCGTTGTTGTTCCCATTTGTACCTGCCCGTTTTTGCATTAACAATATCAATAATTTCTTTTAAGAAAGGTTGAATCACGTAACTGTTGTAATAATCAAGATGAAAATTCATTCCGTCGGAAAACATGCCGTCGCCTACGTACCAATGCTGCATAAATTCCCGCACGCCGTACTCAATTCTCAATGGTTCATAGTCGTAACCATACTTACAAAAAAATGCCTCTATCATGCCGCTGAACAAAATCCAATTGCTGTAAACAGGAATGATTTTTCTTGTAAGCGTTAAACAATGAACCACATTATTCTTTACGGCATCGTCCAAATGCTCCCATAACCAGGGACAACGAATTAATCCCAACGCGAGATAAGAAGCGTCCACTACAGGCTGCCCGCCTTTGTCCCAAACCATGTAATCTTTTTTGGTAGAATCTGTTGCATTGGCAATCGCTTTGATTGCCCAAGTTCTATATTGTGCTCTCAGCTTTGTTTCTTCTGCAGATCCGCCATCTGATTGCAGCCAAGGCGCAATGCCGCTCAATGTTCTTCCCAATGCTTCGAGATACTGGTCGGCAATTCTTCCTTTAGGGTTGTCGCTGACGGGCGAAATTTCCACAGGCATTTTTTCTTTCAGCTCATCGTTTGCCAAATTATAAAAAACAGGACGCGCGATTTTATCGAGCATTTGCAACCATTCGCTACGTTCGTTTGTTGTTTGCTGCGCCGAAAGACTGCAGACACACAACAGCAAAAGCGCATTCAGTAAAAATATTTTTCGCATATATATCATTTATACTATTACATTTTTTAAAAACAAAGCTTTTCCGAATAGCTGAAATTCCGGTTTGCCTCTTCTCTGTTATTCTTTATAAACAGCCTTACCGAAAAAATCGGAATTAAAGAGAAAGATACATATTTATTCTTTCTGATAAACTCTGACATAATCTATTTCGTACCGCTTCGGAAATATAGTTTCGTCGGGGCTTCCGCCATTGTCCCCGCCGATTGCAAGATTGAGCAAAATATAATGCGGCTGCATAAACGGATTGCTTCCATCGGGATTGTATAAACTGTCCAACGGTACTTTGTTCATTAAAATATCATCCACATACAATCTTATTTCTTTCTTATCCCAATCCATCCGCCATACATGAAATTTATTGCTCCAATCTTTTGTGTTGAAAGAACTGATGAGCCTTCTGTTGCTGTACCATTTGGCAACCGACGGCTTGTTTGTTCCGCATGCGATGTTCGCCAAAAGATGTTCACGATAGTATTCCATAATGTCAATTTCGCCATTTGAAGGCCAAGGCTTGCTAACGCCAAGCGTCCAGAATGCAGGCCATAAGCCACCCGATGTGTCAAATCTTGCACGCATTACAAACCTGCCGTACTGCCAGCTTTTATGCACACGCGTGTTAAGACTTGCAGATGTATAGTTTATCCATTGCCTGTTACTTTTCCAATTGCTGCTTCCCTCTTTGTAATTCGGATTCGGGATATGTACCCGCTTTGCCTCAATTACCAGTTTTCCATCTTTACAATACGCATTTTCGGACCGGTACCATTGATCTTCATGATTGCGCACAAAGCCTTTTTCATAACTCCATACCGAAGAATCGGGCGCGCCCTCTTTATTAAATTCATCAGCCCAAACGAGTTTATAACCATCCTTCCCGTTATGGCTGAAAGAATAAAGAACGCCTGCAAACAGCAAGGCAAAAACTGTAAAAATATATCTGTTTAACATAGCTCTAAGATAGGATTGCCATAGGAATCCGGCTTCCACTTTTTTATCAATTAAAACACGAATATTGCTCTTTATATACAAATAAGTCCATGCATCCAATATGGCATACATGTATTCTTAATCGGTTGCTCCTGTTCCAGCCTGCGTTGACCATCCCGGATTCTGATAAATGGGCGATGTAGAGAGGTCGTCTCCCTGGGCTGTTATAGTAAAATGTTCTGCGGCAATCGGACTTAAGTAATGCGCCATCGTCCACTTCACACCATTATAACCGGTTGAATTTCCAAGTATTTCATAAGGCCTTAAATATGGACTTAACGCGGGGTCGGAAACAACTGCCGCCGAATTACTTGCGCCATAAACAAGTTCGCTGCTTGTATACCAATTTTTCATTGGCCCCCATAACTTAAATCCTTCGATATGCGCAGGCGTAGTAATCAACTGGTCTAATGCCCTCCAACGTTTTAAATCCATAAAACGAAGCCCTTCAGCCATCAGTTCATCACGCCGTTCTCGCCGGATATTGTATAAAGTAGGGTCTATTAATTTCCCTGCAGAATAGGCTCCCCAGTCGCCGGTCTCTTCAGACATATTCGTAGCGGCAATTGTTTTATCAACGTCTGTGCTTACCTTAGCCCTTTCCCGTATTTGTGTCCAATAATTTCTGGCATCCCCATCCAAAGACCCGTTCTTTTCGTAGCAGGCTTCTATGTAATTCAAGTATGCTTCAACTGCCCTAAATATAATTAAACCTGTATATCCTTGCCCGTTTCCTGCCTGAGCGCCATCATAATTAAGACCTTTCCTGATGGCATAACCTGTGGTGTATTTTTGTTCGGCGCTTGACACCCAAATTTCCGGAATAGGTTCAATTACAGTAGCATGGTCGCCCGCTGTAGTATTCAGCAAAACATTGGTATCTCCCGGTTGCTTTAAAAATAATTGCAGTCTATCGTCTCTGCCTATTTTTACAGATTGAATAGAATCATCTCCCTGATACCCGCTTCCGGCAGCATAAATCGGTAATCCGTTAGACATTAAAAAACTTTCCACCATACTTCTTGTAGTTCCTATTCCGTCATTTCCTAACTCTTCATACACTTGCACATTGTGAGTGAGTCCAAGCGCCTTGCTGTATTGTCTCCAAAGTAGTACTTCGCCATAACCTGACATATCGACGGCTCCAAACATACTGAAATAGGGATTTTCATTATTGGGCGATTGTATAATACCTGTGTTGGAAACTAAAGGAACTGCATCGGCAACCAATTTCGCCGCCGACATTGCTTCTCCGAGAAAATATTGTATTTCATTGTCAATACTACCGGATTGAAACTGGTAATTTGCATTATAATCTTTACCGGCGCCGGGCCAATTGGGACCATTCGGCACAAAAGCCGTACCTTTAAAGTATTTCAACCATGTTCCTTCATATAAAGCCACCCGGGACTTAAACAACTCCGCACAGGCTTTTGAAATCCTGTTCTTTTTCCCGTCAGGAGAAACATCTTTCAACAATGTAATAGCCGAGTCTAAATCAGAAAGAATAAAACGCGCTACTTCAGAGCATGGCTGCCTTTTGCTTTCTACTGTCAAAGTATCTTTGTTGTCGGGCAAGGTTGTTCTCAATATCGGGAAGTCTCCCAACGCCTGCAACTTATTGAAATACACATATGCTCTGAGAAAGTATATTTCACCAATATCATGTTTAATATTGTCAGCATCTCCCGTAATTTTTCCACTTGTCCATTTCGGCAATACTGTTTCAAGAAAATAATTCAACTGATAGATAGTAGTAAAATCCCAATCTCCACCGGTTGCACCAACCAGCCACAAGCCCGGAGCATATTTATTATCCATACTCATTCCCGACATATTATCTGTATTGGCATCAATGCCAAATGAACCAAATGAATAATTGGCAATTCCGGGAAGAACGGACGGATATTGCCCAAGAACATACGCAGATAGTTGGGATTCATCATTCAGATAATCATCTGGCGTAATGTTTGACAATGGTGTCTTATCAAGAAATTTTTTGCAAGATGATATCATTACAAAAGCCATTAATAAAAATGGTAGCCACCATCCGTTTATTTTATTAGAATATTTCATCAGTATAATTTTTATTTTGTTAGAATGTAATACTTAAACCTCCAGATAACACTTTTTGCAAAGGATAAACATCTCCGCCTGAGCCGCCATCCACAGTTTCAGGGTCAAACATTTTTGCCATTTTTGTTCCTGTCCACAGGTTTTCTCCCGATACATAAAAGCGAATTGTTTCGATGCCCCATTTCTTTACTAAAGAAGATGGTAAGGTATAACCGACTTGTATATTCTTCAATCGTATATAAGCCGCATTTTGTAAATATCGTGTTTGTACCTGTTCATTTTTATCACTAAACAAAGGGCGAGGATAATATGAATTCAGGTTCAACCCAAGCGGGTCATCCGGGTCATTGCGGAAATAGTTTTCGTGTTGTACGAATCCGTCCGCCCACCACTGACCGGCGCCTGTTGTACCCCAGAAGAAAGGGCTTCCCTGCCAAATCTCCCTTTTCATAACTCCTTGGAAAAACAGATTCACGTCAAACCCTTTCCAACTTGCATTGGCCGTAAATCCGAATGTATAGCGCGGAGTATTATTACCTATAACGTGTAAATCTCCGGGATCGCTTACAGTTCCTTTTCCTGAACTCAATTTACCGTCCTTGTTATAGTCGGCATACATAATATCTCCAGCGCTCCACTGAGAACCAAGAGAACTTTGACCACCGTCGAGCGTAGCTAAATGTGTATCCATTTCTTCTTGGGTCTTAGCAATTCCTATGGTAGTATACCCCCATATTTCCCCAAGCTTACGACCTTGCACATAAGTACTTAACAATCCTGTGGGATTAGGATATTTGGTAACAATTGTCTGGTCGTCCGATAATTGAAAATGTAAATTATAAGCCAATCCATTGTTAAGATGGTCGCTCCAAGTAATTTCCGTTTCAATACCGTAAGTTTTCAAATCGGTATTATTTGTTTGCGGAACAGCCGTTCCTAAAATAACAGGAAGTTCAGGCGCCGGACCTACCATATTTTTAGTTCTTCTGGTAAACCAGTCAAAAGAACCTGTCAGTCGGTTATTGAACATACTCAAATCAACCCCCAAATTATAGCTTTCGATACTTTCCCAGGTAAGTGTAGAACTTACAAGCCCGGGTGCAGTTGCGGTGTTAGGCATTGCTCCATTAACCAGCCACGTACCATTGGCTGTTCCGATAGGCATTGTAACATAGGTAGGATACCAGTTATTGGTATTTTCATTTCCCAGTTTACCATAAGAAGCCCTGATTTTAAATGTATTTATTACATTATCAATTCCTTTCCAAAAAGCCTCTTTTGCAACGTTCCACCCTAAAGAAAGAGAAGGCGATAATATCCAACGATTATCTTCTCTGAAACGGGAAGACCCGTCATCACGAATATTACCTTCTAATAGGTACTTTTCTTTGTAATCATAATTAAGACGTCCAAAAAAACCGGCAGTTGACCATGCCTGATACTGTCCGGTCACTGCCGGTGTTATAGGCACTCCGTTAGGGTCGGTGCCAGAGGTTGTATTAATAGTGGAAATTGCGGGAACAATAATTCCGTTACGCTGAACGCTTACATCCCTGTATTTGGTAGATTCCGATTGAAAGCCCCCCATCATTTTAAAATGGTGTTCATTTTTAATGTTCCAGGCATATTCCGAATAAGCATTATAATTGAAATAATCCTGTTTATAACCATATTCATATACATTGGAACTGTTTGAATAAACGTATGGTTCGCCGTTTACATCGTGATTATAGAGTTCCTGCGAATCCCAATGACGAAAAACTATTTGTGAACGATAATTTCCGATAGCATATATTTTCCATCCTTTTAAAGGTTCGATTGTAATTTGTAATTGTTGGTAATCCCAATCGGTTTGGGTATTATCTTTCCCACCTTCAGCCATGGCTAATGCAGGAGAAGGCGAACTGTATAAAAAACCATTTGGGTCATAGAGCGGCAACGTAGGCCAGCCTTGCCGCGCCAAATCCTGATAAAAACCATTTGTCAAAGCCGCAGGTCTTTGATAGCTTTCATGGAGATACCTGTTGCTGTACCCTGCCGATACATAGTTGTTAATTTTTGTATTGATTTTGGCAGTAGCGCCATAACGGCGATAAAAATCCTGATTAAATTGCATCAATCCATTTTGGCTCATGTAATTTCCGGAAACATAGTATGTGGTGTTCTGATTACCACCACTTACACTTATATTATGTTCTTGAGATGGCGATTGGCTTCTATACATTGCTTTATACCAATCTACGTTAGCATTTCCATAGGCATATCCATCTGCCCAACGAGTAGGATTATTAATGTCAGAGATAATATCATCCGTTATTTTCCCTGCCTGATAATCCAAGATTCTTTGAAGATGGGTAGAATCAAAAAATGCGCTGCTACCACTATTTACATTAGCGGCATTAATATAGAGCGCCCAGGTGTAAGAGTCCATCTGCTGAGGCAATAGTAGAGGGCGTGAAGAGCGGAAGTTATTATTGTAATTTACTTTTGATTTTCCTACACTTCCTTTTTTGGTAGTAATTAAAATTACCCCAAAAGCTGCACGGCTGCCATAAATAGCGGAAGCTGAAGCATCTTTCAAAACAGATATACTTTCCACATCCTGAGGGTTTATAGCAGTAATTGAGCCTTCCATACCATCAATCAAAACTAATGGTGCGGAGGATGATGTTCCAATCGTTCCGGTACCACGAATATTAATACTTGGTGTAGATTCCAGAGAGCCGTTATTCTGAGAAATATTCAATCCGGGAACTGTACCTTCTAGCGCCTGTGACAAACTCTGAACCGGTCGATTAGCAATATCCTTCATATTAACTGTGCTTACGGCACCCGTTAAATCTACCCTCTTTTGAGTACCGAAACCAACCACCACCACGTCATTTAACGTTTGTGATTCATTTTCCTGCAACACTACATGAATCTCCGATTGTCCATTGATCGCAATAGTTTGCGTTTTATAGCCGATAATTGAAAACATCAAACTATCGGAAGAATTCGCATGTAAGTCAAATTGACCGCTGCTATCTGTAATAGTTCCGGCTTTAGTGGCAAGCACAACCACAGAAACATTGGGAAGCGGTACATTGCGACCATTAACAACCGTACCCTGAATCGTTTTTCCTGTTTGAGCCGCTGCATCATCAATAAAAATAGCGAGCATTGATAATGCAACCAAGATTCTGGCAATCAAAAGCTTACCGCCAGGTTTTGCACAAGAAAGAAATGTAGTTTTTCTTTTTTTCATATAGAGAATTTTAATTCGTAAAAATTATAAGAACCAAAAAGTTGAAAATTCAGTTTCTTTAATTTAACTAATGTTCGTACAAAGCAACACTCTGCAACGCTAAATATTAGGGTAGAAATCAGTACAAAAAAGGGAGATTTTGGTAATATTCGGTTATATCATTTTCTATAAACGGCTACTCACGGAAAATAACGTCTCTTTACAACCAATTTATCTCCTGAATCATCCATTTCAAATAAACAAGGAATACGGATATATGTCCCTCTTTCATTTACGCTATGACTATGTATTACCATTAATAACTTTCCATCGAATGTTCGGAATAACATACCATGACCGAAATTCGGTGGCGTAATCGGTTCTTTCTCTTGTAACCATGGACCATCCAGTGTACCGCTTACTGAATATGCTACGCCTTGGGTATAATTATTATATACCCAGCTTGTCCATAGCATTCCCAACTTTCCGGTCTGGGTACGAAAAACATACGGTCCGTCCGTTACTCTGTTTGGAACAATTTTGCCATTTAATTTTTCCCGGCTCCAAGGAGAACTGCTCGCCCGAAACAATATTTTTCCTTTACCTATGGTGCCGCTTAAATCAGGTTTGAGTTGTATTTTCTCGACTGTGCCGTTCCAGTTTTGCAACCATTCATGGCAGTAAATCATATAAGGCGTATTATTTTCGACCCAAAATGTGGCATCCAAAGTAGATTTATTGGCAGGCAGGTATATTGAATCTGCCATAGGAACATAAGGTCCATCAGGGTGGTCACTCACTAAAATGTGGCAAGCTCGGCGTTCAATCACATTTCCTCTGAAAGTATCAATCTTAATATTGCTGTTTGTAAATGTGGCAAAATAATAATACTTGCCATGATAATAATGTAGCTCGGCAGCCCAAATTTGAGGATTACTGCCCATCCAAGAATGCGGATTAATCTGAACGACGCGGAAAGGTCCTGTCCAAAATTTCAAATCACGGCTTTTCCATATTAACCCGCCCGTACCGGTCATATAATAACTATGTGTCGGCTTATCTGCTAAAATAAACGGATCGCTTAAGCGAATGGAATCTAACGGTACATTTGTATGAAAAGGAACTTTTGTTTGCTGCGCCAAAACAAACATAAAACTCGCTCCAAATAAAAATGTCAATATCGCTGATTTTGCTTCCACCTAACAAATAATTTAATGGTTTACTGACAACGCAGCATTCATAACATCATCCGAGACAATGCACAAAATAACACTCATTAGCACTTAGAAAAAGGGGAGAAATTGGTAAAAAAGGGGGATATTTTAACTATTTGTAAATATCAGGAAGCATTAAAATTCATGGAGGAATAAGATGCACCTAAAGACTTCCGATATTTTTTAATATATGCCGAAGGCGTCATTCCGAAGACTTTTTGAAACTGTGTACGAAAATATTTAACATCATTAAATCCGACCATAAAAGCCGTTTCATTCACATTATGATCGGCATTGATAAATAGTTCGGCGGCTTTCCGTAAACGGACAAACCGCACAAAACCGCTTGCCGAGTAGCCGGAAATATGGTGTATCTTTTTGTATAAATTGGAATGGCTCATACAGAGTTTATCAGCCAGTTTTTTAATTTCAAACTGGTCATCATCCAAATGTTCTTCCACAACAGCAATACATTTTTCCATAAAAGCTTTATCCTCGGCAGATATTTTCTGAAAATTTTCCTGTAACGTAATCTCGTTATAAAAATAACGCTGAAGGTTACTTTTCGTTTTCAATAAATTATTAACCCGCGCCGATAACAGTTCTTTATCAAACGGCTTTGTGATATAATCGTCCGCGCCGGATTCTACACAACGCAACTTTACTTCCGACGAAATTTCCGCCGTGAGCATAATGACGGGAATATGACTTAGCCTTTCATCACTCTTTATGGATTGGCAAATTTCATCGCCATACATTCCGGGCATTACCAGATCAAGAATAACCAAATCGGGCATACATTTTCTTACCTGTTCCAATGCCGCAAGCCCGTTGCTTACTTCGATTATTTTATAACCGTTTGCAAATAATTTGCGTACGTAACTGCGGATATCAACATCATCATCCGCTAAAAGAATGGTTTTATTGGTAGAAATTAATTCTGCTTGCAAAATATCATCATTCAAAACCTGTTCATTGTTTTGCACAATTTCTTCCGGCATAATTTCTTCCAGCAAAGTTTGGTCACTATTTTTACTTTCCCGAATAGGAATGCCTGCAAAGTGCTTTTTACCTTTTAAGAGTTCTATATTAAAAGTTGTGCCTTTGTTTTGTTCGCTGCAAAAACCGACATATCCGTAATGCTTGTCAATGAAATTTTTGACTAAAAACAAGCCGATGCCGAAACCCGTTCTTCCCGTATTTTCCAGCGAATGAATCTGGTAATATTTTAAAAATATTTTTTCCTTGTTTTCTTCTGTTATTCCCAAACCATTATCGGTAACAGATATATGCACTTTGTTTTCATCTTCTTTTACGGTCAATTCGACTTTTCCTTTTTCAGGCACGTATTTTATTGCGTTGGACAATAGATTGAACAGCACGATTCCGAGCTTTTCATAATCGCCGTATATTTCTACATTTTCATTGTCGCATACAAAAGTATAATGAACGGTTTTTGTTTTTGCCTGATAGGCAAAGCTGTCAAACACTTCTCTTGCAAGCGCCGAAAAATTTAGTTTGCTTACTTGCATTTCCGCATCTTCCGCATCGGTTTTTCTGAACAACAGTAATTGACTTACCAAAGAAAGCATTCGTTTGGAATTCTTATAAACAGTTTTTATTTCTTCGGGATGTTCATTTTCATCTACATTTTTCATCAGTTCCTTAATCGGATTAATGATAAGCGTAAGCATAGTTCGGAACTCGTGAGAAATATTGGTAAAAAAAGAAATCTTTCTTTCGGTCAGTTCTTTTTCTGTCTCGGCATTCAGGCGCGTGAGCTTCATTTCATATTCCAGCGCTGTTTGCCTTTGTTTGTATTTCAAATAAAAATAAACAGCCGATGCAAATGCTGCCGCATACAGCAAATACGCCCACCACGTTCTGTACCACGGCGGAAGAACTTTAATATTGATAACTCTCTCATCGGCACTCCAGCTCCCATCTGTATTGGTGGCTCTTATATGCAGCTTGTAATTTCCTTCATACAAACGGGAATAATTTGCAACACGTGCTTTACCGGCATCATTCCAACCTTTATCCCAACCTTCCAAATAATAAGCATATACAATACTGCCCGGCGCTGTATAATCCAAACCTGCAAATCGTACAGAAAGCGTAGCCTGATTAAACGGAATGCTTATATTTTCCACATCTACAGGTGTTGAGCCTTGCGGCAAATACCTGGTATCCTCAAGCGGTACATCATTGATTTTAAAATCAGTTACCAACAATGGCGGATGAATAATATCTTTCCTGATTTCATCCGGATTAAATTTATTAAACCCTCCTACGCCACCGAATAAAAACTCGCCGTTACTCAGTTTAAACGCCGCATTGTAGTTGAACTGATTACTTTGCAATCCATCGTTAATATTGAAATTGACAAATGTATTTTTTGCAACATCAAATTTGGCTAAGCCATTATACGTGCTGCACCAAAGATTGCCCTGCGCATCCTGCAAAATATTCAGAACAGAATTGCTTGGCAATCCGTCGGCTTCTGTGTAATGCTTAAAAGTATTGTTCGCCTGATTGTACAACATTAGACCACCGCCTTCTGTCCCAATCCATAAACGATGATTTTTATCTTCGATGATAGCGCGTACAGCATAACCCACGTTGAGGTATAAATGACGTTTTTGTAGCGTATCTATTTTTATCAGCTGATTGTAATTGCCTGCCCAGAGATTGCCCCGCGAATCTTCATACAATGTGTGAATATTGATGAGCGAATTATCGAACAACTCGAAGCGGTTTTCTTTTTCATTAAAAAGAAAAAGCGCATCGTCTTTGGTGCATCCTGCCCAAATACGATGATGCGAATCCTGGTACAATTTCCATAAATTGATATTTTGTTTTCCCGTAACGGGATTATAACAAGGATAATGTGTAAAGCTGTTTGTAGTCTTGTTAAATAAGTCAATACCGCCGCTGAAAGATGCAATCCATAAACGATTCTTATAATCGTTCAAAATACTTGTTACATAATTGCTTAAAAGCGAATTTGGATTGTCAGGGTTATGCGTATAATTGGTAAAAGTATTTGTTTTAAGGTTCCAATAACTTATGCCTCCGCCGTCCGTACCAATCCAGATATTGTGCTTATCATCTTCGCCGAATGAAAGCGCGAAATCACTTGCAAGTGTATTATGCGAAACGGGATTCCTCCTGATGGTATTAAACAAATTCGGCTTGGTATTTAAGATACCTACGCCGCCTCTTAACGTTGCTATCCATTTTTCATTATTATTTTCATATACTGCATAAACTGCATTACTCTTTAATCCGTTGTTATCATCACTTTGTTTAAGAAAATCAACGCTGTTATCGGGATGGATTTCGCCCAGTCCGTCGCCGTCGGTAGAAACCCAAAGATTGTTTTCTTTATCTTTATACAGATTAGTAACGTTACTATGTGCAAATTGAAGATAGGGGAGCGATATTTCGCCTGAGGATATATCGTATTTAAAAAGACCGTTTTCCGTTCCTATTAAAATATTATTTTGTTCAGGCAGATAAAGCAGTTTAGATGCATCGGTAATTTTATCTGTAAGCAAAATAATTGTATTATCAACAGGATTAAATGTGTATAATCCTTTTCCCATTATAAACAATAAAAGCTCGTTGTTTTTATATAGAGTAATCGCTGAAGCATTGTACTTAACCGAATTTTCAAATGGTATTTGCTTAAAAATATTTCTATCCTTTTGTAATACAAATAAACCGTCATCTTCAGTAGCAACAAATGTGTTACCATTTTTATCGGTTTCTATTTCTTTAATACGGGCGTCCATTTCATGCGGAGAATGCTGCCCGTTCGGGGAATAATAAATATTATGAAATTTAAAACTTCTGTAATCAAATACGCATAATCCTTTAAGCGTACCAACCCAAATGGAATGCTCATTATTTTCTTTCAGAACAACAACATGGTTATTAATAAGCGATGTTGAGTCTTGCCATTTGCTGCGGAATATTTTAAATTCATAGCCGTCATATCTGTTCAAGCCATCGTAAGTTCCCATCCACATAAAGCCGTATTTATCCCGCAAGAGACAGGTTACAGAATTATTAGATAAACCTTTGGTTACATCAATATTTGAAAGCGTTAATAAACCCTGCTGTGCTTTAGTATAACCGCTAAAAAGAATCAAAGAAATAACAAGCAGAAGTCCTTTGTGCATACTGTTTTGAGTTTAATAAAAAACGGAATTATCCATTGTTAAGAAATCAATCACCTACATACAAACGATTGTAATTTACATCAAAATAAACAATTAATTATTAAATTGACAAATATCTTTGAATAGCCTACTTTCATCTGTTTATTTTTATTGTTTTTTAATGGTGAGATGGAATGCCTCTAAATAATCATCCATTTGGACAAATATCTTTATAGGCATTTTTCAAACTAATTAATCCTAATTGCAGAGTATAAAAAGAGAAGTCTTGGATACCATAAAGGCTGTTAATTTTTATCTGCAGCCAAAAATACGCGCCAAATAAAAAAGCAGCTATGAATTTACTTCATAACTGCTTGATTTTCAGTGTTCCCGCAGAGACTCGAACTCTGGACCCGCTGATTAAGAGTCAGCTGCTCTACCAACTGAGCTACGGAAACTTTAGGGCTGCAAATAAATTAAATTATTGTATTTCTACCAAATCATATTTGCAACTTCAAAATAAAAGAGCAACTTTAAACGGGTTGCTCTTTTATTATTAAAACTTATTCTTACATGATTAAGCTTCTTCGCCGCTTTCTTTTGTTTCTTCAGTAGTATTGTCTTCTGCTTTTGGCAATTCTTCTGCCGGAGTTTCTTCAGCAACTTCTGCTTCAGTAATAGCCGATGGCGCTTCTGCTACAGCTGCTTCCACTTTCTTCGCAGAAGAACGACTACGCCGTGTTTTCTTAGCCGGTTCAGCTCCTGTTTCAATTGAAGCTCCATAAACTTCGTTGAAATCAACTAACTCAATCATTGCTTTTTCTGCATTATCGCCGGGACGAATACCTAACTTGATGATGCGTGTATAACCACCCGGACGTTCATTGATTTTCGGACCAACTACGGTAAATAATTCTTTTACTGCAGTTTTATTTTGCAGGTAACTGAACACGATACGATGATTGTGACTTATCAAAGCTTCGCTTGAATTCTTCTTCGTTTTTGTAATCAACGGCTCAACATACTTACGCAATTCTTTAGCTTTTGCCAAAGTAGTTACGATACGCTTGTGTGTGATTAACTGTGCAGCAAGGTTTGACAATAACGCATCTCTGTGCGCTTTCTTTCTGCCTAAATTGTTTTGCTTATCTCCATGACGCATGATTTTTCCAGATTTTATATTTACACCGTGTCAAGGAATGTAAATACCGACCCAAAGGTCTGATTTAAAAAATTATTTATAAAATTAATCGTTTACTTCGATACCCATACGAGCCAAGTCCATACCGAATTGTAAACCTCTTTCGTGCAATACCTGCTCGATTTCGGTTAAAGACTTCTGACCGAAGTTGCGGAACTTCATCAAGTCTTCTTGTTCATATTGAACCAATTCGCTCAAAGAGTTGATTTTTGCAGCTTTCAAACAATTGAATGCACGTACAGAAAGGTCTAAATCTTCCAACGGTGTTTTCAATACTTTGCGCAATTGCAATACTTGTTCATCCACCACATCTTCTTTCTTATCTTCCTTACTGTCGAAAGTGATGTTTTCATCGGTAATAATCATCAAATGCTGAATCAAAATTCTTGATGCTTGTTTTACCGCCTCTTCAGGATGAATAGTTCCATCGGTAATCACGTCTAACAACAATTTTTCATAGTCTGTACGTTGTTCTACACGATAGTTTTCAATGGCTATTTTTACATTTTTGATAGGTGTATGAATAGAATCGATAGCGATATAGCCAAACGCTGTGTCCTTCAGCTTGTTTTCTTCAGCAGGAATATAACCACGACCTTTGCCGATAGTTAATTCAATGTCCAATTTCGCAGACGTATCTAAAGTACACAACACCAATTCCGGATTCATAATTCCGAAACTTGAAGTCGCTTCGCCAATTTGAGCGGCTGTAAATTCGTTCTTACCTTTAACAGACAAAACGATTTTTTCGCTGCTTACTTCCTGTTCAACAATCTTCTTGAAACGTACTTGTTTTAGATTCAGAATCAGCTCAGTTACATCTTCGGTAACGCCGCGAATAGTAGCAAATTCATGGTCAACGCCATCAATTTTGATACCTACAATTGCATATCCTTCCAATGAGCTAAGCAATATTCTGCGCAATGCATTGCCCACTGTAAGACCGAATCCCGGTTCGAGTGGACGAAATTCAAATTTACCTTCGAAATCAGTTATTTTCTGTAAAACGATTTTATCGGGTTTTTGAAAGTTTAATATGGCCATATTAAAACTTGTTTTTTATTAAATTTTCAGCAAGAAACTGAAAAAAATTGTTTTAAAATATTTGTTGAAAAAATACCGTTTGAAAACTCCCAAGAAATCTCATTACTTAGAATACAATTCTACAATCAACTGCTCTTTGATATTTTCCGGAACACTTTCTCTTTCAGGATAGGTAATAAAAGTACCTTTCTTTTCACTTTCATTCCAGTCAAGCCAGGAAAATTTAGGATTTTTGCCACGAATACGGCTTGTTAATGCTGCATTCGCCTCACTCTTTTCTTTCAAACCGATAATATCGCCGGGCTTCAACTGATAAGAAGGAATGTTTACAATGTCGCCGTTTACGGTAATATGCTTGTGGCTTACCAACTGGCGCGCTGCCGGACGGGATTCTGCAATTCCTAAACGGAAAACTGTATTGTCCAAACGAGCTTCCAGCAATTTAATCAGGTTTTCGCCTGTAACACCTTTTATGCGGTTAGCCTCTTCAAAGGTATTGCGAAACTGGCGTTCCAATACACCGTAAGTGTATTTTGCTTTTTGTTTTTCTTTCAACTGAGTAGCATATTCGCCCAATTGTTTACGCTTGCGCAATGCACCGTGCTGACCGGGAGGATTGCTGTTTTTGCCAAGATATTTTCCGTTGCCTAAAATAGGCTCGCCGAAAATACGGCTGATTTTGGTCTTTGGACCTGTGTAACGTGCCATAAAGTTTATTTGTTTGTGATTTTTTAATGACGATGTTTTATCTGTAAAAATCTAAAATGAATAAAACATCCTTTATCAATTAATAATTGAAAATTAATAATTAGTAATTTGATGCGGACTTATTTATCATCGTCCAATAATTTTTAATTACTAATTATTAATTCTTAATTACATTAAACTCTTCTCTTCTTAGGAGGACGGCAACCATTGTGCGGAAGCGGTGTAATATCTCTGATAATTGCAACTTCCAAACCGCTTTGCGCCAAAGAACGGATAGCGCCTTCACGACCTGCACCCGGACCTTTTACAAAAACGTCAATTTTCTTTAAGCCTGCATCTACTGCTACTTTTGCAGCATCTGCTGCAGCTAATTGCGCTGCATAAGGCGTATTCTTTTTAGAACCGCGAAAGCCCATTTTACCGGCAGAAGACCAAGAAATTACTTGTCCTTGCTTGTTGGTAAGCGCTACAATGATGTTGTTGAATGTTGCGCTGATGTGCGCATCGCCATGCGCATCTACCTTTACCACTCTTTTTTTAGCGGCAGCTTTTGCGCTGGTTTGTTGTTTTCCTTTTGCCATTTTTTTTGTTTGTAGGTAATCTTCTGAATTTTCGCCTCTCCTTTTCTTCTCCCGAAGAACTATCCGACGGCTTTTTTGTTATAAACACAAAATTTCAAATCCCAAACAACCGGAATTGCTTGAGATTTGAAACTGATTAAGTTACTATTTCTTAGGCGCTTTCTTTTTACCTGCAACCGTTTTACGTTTCCCTTTGCGGGTACGGCTATTGGTACGTGTACGCTGACCACGAACAGGCAATCCTTTACGATGACGAAGACCACGATAGCAAGCAATATCCAGTAAACGCTTAATATTCATTTGCACTTCACTACGCAAAGCACCTTCAACTTTGATTTCTCCGTTGATAATGTTACGGATAGCAGCTTGTTCATCATCCGTCCATTGATTTACTTTTTTATCGAAATCAATACCAGCTTTAGTAAGAATATACTGAGCTGTTGAACGTCCAATACCAAAAATATAGGTCAATCCTATTTCGCCTCTTTTATTTTTGGGTAAGTCTATGCCGGCAATACGAGCCATATTTCTATTTTAATTTGATAATTTGAAAATTCTATAATTTGAAAATTGCAGCAATTCAAAAATCATTTTCAAATTCTCAAATTGCTTCATTCTCAAAGTTGATTATCCTTGTCTTTGTTTAAAACGAGGATTCTTTTTGTTAATAATGTACAGCTTTCCTTTTCTGCGAACGATTTTGCAGTCGGCGCTGCGCTTTTTTACTGATGCTCTTACTTTCATATCAAATAGCTTTTAAGCTTTATTGTTGTTTGTAGAACTTTAGTACAATAAGACTAAAGCCTATTTCTACTTATACCTGAAAATGATTCTCCCTCTCGACAAATCATAAGGACTCATTTCAACGCCTACTTTATCGCCGGGCAGAATGCGAATATAGTGCATTCGCATTTTTCCCGAAATAGTTGCCAATATTTCGTGACCATTTTCCAACTTTACTCGAAACATTGCGTTACTCAATGCCTCCAATATTACTCCGTCCTGTTTTATTAATGGTTGTTTAGCCATACTATTTTTGGGAGCGCAAAGATAGAGATTATATTTTAAATAATAAAAAAAATTAGTTTTTTATTTAAAAATGAGAGGAAATTATTCATTAAATATATAGGAATGATAGCTTTTTGCTAAACTACCTGCTAAATTAAATATTGACCTCATTATTCCATCATTGAAAAATTTTTATTTTTCTTCAATCAATTTATTTCTCCTAACTTCATCAGCAATTTGTTTTAATTGAAATACCAAATACATACTTAAACTTCGCTTCAAATCATGAAAAAAAACGCGCTGCACCTGCTTGCAATAGTAATGACATTGCTATGCTCAGCACAAAAAAATATCGCTCAGGACAAATTAATTTCTTTCGGCAAACCGGATAAAACCGAACTTGAATTAAAAGATTGCGATTTCGACCCCGGCGCGCCGCTCGAATGCCTTGCCGATATAGGAACAGTAAACTACCAAATATCGAATGCAGGTGTAAATATTATTACGAAAAGAAGAACCCGGTTTAAAATATTTAAAGAATCAGGCATCTCCATTGCCGACGTGAAACTGCGTTATTACGCAAAAGACAACTATGAAGATATCACAGGTATCGACGGCTACGTTTATAATATGGACGGCAGCGGCAATGTTACCGTAAGCCGGTTGAAAAAAAGCGATATTTATAAAAAAGATGTGGACGCAGAATATGCCGAAGTATCTTTTGCCCTGCCGGATGTTCGTGTCGGGTCTGTGATAGAGTTTCGTTACACCAAGTATAAAAAAACTATAGGTAACATAGATTCGTGGTATTTTCAACATGAATACCCTGTAAAATACAGCGCGTACAATCTAATCGTTCCCGATTATTTTGACTTTAACTACCAGGTAAACAGAAGACAGGAAATGACTATTAAAAAAAGTACCGATGCCGATGGCAACTGGTTTATCATGCACAATGTGGCAAGCGTACACGACGAGCCGTATATGCCCGGTTTCAACGACTACAATCAACGAGTGGATTTCAACCTTACCTCTATCACGCCGCCGGGCGAATCTACCATTGTCGTAGGTTCTACATGGCAAAAGCTTGCCGAGCAATATCTGGACGAATACACTTGCGGCGGGCAGTTGAAGAGAAATGTAAAACATCCGTCCGAGTTAGATTCCTTGGTTGCGAATAGTAAAACCAATATCGATAAGCTGAAAACCATTTATTATTATTTGCAAAAAAACATCAAATGGAACGGAGACGACGACATTGGCGCATTTGAAGATGGCGGCATCAAAAATGCGTGGGATAAGAAACAGGGCAGCACGGCAGATATTAATTTACTCTTCGTCAACTGGCTGCGCGATTATAAAATCAACGCCGACCCCATTTTGGTAAGTACAAGCGACCACGGGAAAACAAATCGCTACTATATCAATATGAACCAGTTCAACTCGGTAATGGCGTATGTAACCGTGGACAGCAACACGTATGTTTTGAACGCAGCAGACAAATACAATCCATTCGGACTGATACCTTACAATGTTTTATTTTCCCAAGGATTGACAATGTCTAAAAACGCTTCGTGGATAACAATGGCAAGCGTTTTACAAAAATTTTCGACAGGTGCAGTTATCAATATAGATATAGACAAGAAAGGCAAAATATCCGGCTTCGGCAATCTTACTTATTCAGGCTATGCGCGCGCCATCGAAATGAAAGAAGTAGAAGAAAACAAGCTGAAAACAGATTTATCTTACAGCAAAGACATCACAATTGATGCCGACTCCATAAATGTTGAACATACAGATAATGATTCGCTTCCGCTGAACATTAATTTTACCCTAAGCGGGGGCGCACACAATTCCGGCAATTATTTGCTGATTCCTTATAACCTTTACGGAATGTCCACGGAAAACCCTTTTACTTCCGACAAAAGATTAACAGCCATTGATTTCAAAAGCCTGCAATCATACAACGTAATGGGTTACATTAATATCGACAGCAGTTTGACTTTCGATGAGCTGCCCAAAAATTTTGCCGTTCGCACAGAAGACAGCAGCATTATCTTAAAAAGAATATTTCAGAAAAACAGCGACCAAACGCTCAGTTATTTATTGTCCGTCAATTTTCTCCGACCGGATTACACGCTGGACGAATATGCCGGCATTAAAGCATTTTATAAGCAGCTGTTTACATTGCTCAACGAAAGAATTGTAGTGAAAAGAAAAACCCGTTAAGCCTTTATGATTACCAAAAAAATTTTAACGTCATTTATTGTTTGCACTTATTTATTAGCGCATTCGGCTGTTGCGCAAGCTCAAACACAAAAATATGCCGTCAATAATATTCCGAAAAACCTGTTGAAACATGCTAATTCCGTCAAGCGCGAAGAAACATTACATTTTACGGTCAAAGGCATTGGAGATGCCGTGTTTCAGCATCACAGCGTCATTACTGTTTTGAATCACGACGGCGATGATAATTTGTCTTTCGGCTGCTACACTTTTAAATTCGACAAGCTCGACGACGCTTCAATTTCCGTATATGATTCTTTGGGAAATAAAATCAAAACTTATTCGCTCAAAGACCTGCAGGCAACAAGTTACGGCGACGGTTTAGTGGAAGACGGAAAACTATATTATTTTTCGGTTACAGCGCCGTCTTACCCGATAACCATTGAAATAAATTCCGTAGAAAAATACAAAGGCTTGCTCTTCTACCCTTCGTTCGATATTCAGGATAAAGACCAATCGGTTGAACAATCGTCTGCGCAAATTATTGTTCCTAAAACATTAGGACTGCGCTACAAAACCATTAATATAAAAGACAATTGTATAAAAAAAGAAGACGCTTCAAACATTACTTACAGTTGGACTGAAAACAATCTGCCTGCCATAAAAGTTGCACGCCATTCAGGACCCCAATATTTGTATTTGCCATCCATATTATTTGCGCCCAGGCAATTTAAAATGGATGATTATACAGGCGATATGAGCACCTGGCAAAGCTTTGGAAAATGGTACGGCGATTTAATCAGTACCACAAACACCTTAACGCCGCAGGAACAAACCTTTTATCAGAACATGGTAAAAGATAAAACCACCGACCGCGAAAAAGCCGAAACCATTTACCGTTATATGCAAAACAATATGCGCTACGTAAGTATTCAGTTGGGCATCGGCGGCTGGAAACCTTTTGCAGCTTCCTTTGTAAACACTAAGAAATACGGCGATTGTAAAGCACTGACCAATTATATGCAGGCAGCCTTGAGCGCAGTCGGCATTAAAAGTTATCCCGTCATCAATCACTTTGGAACGTTGAGTACGCCAATAACCAAAGATTTTCCGGTTAATGCGTTCAATCACGTTTTGCTTTGCATTCCGCAGGCAAAAGACAGCATCTGGCTTGAATGTACCAGCAGCAGCAACGACTTCGGCGAACTATACACCGAAACGCAAAATCATTTGGCTTTATTGATTAATGAAAAAGGCGGCGAGCTTGTAAGAACGCCTCTTGAAAATGCCGATGAAAACACATTGAGTTCAAAAAGCATCATCAACCTGAATGTCGATGGCAGCGCAGTTGTAAACACGCAAATCAATGTAACGGGCGAAATAAAACAGGAACATCTTGCTTATTTATATCAGGAATCGGACGAACACAAAAAAGATTTTTTCTATTCTTACCTGAGTTTCAAACCTGCCGACTCTATCGGCATTACGGAAAGCAATAAATTCACAACACCATTCTCGTACAATGCGAAATTGAATTACGGCAATTTCCCCGATTTTACTACAGGTTCAAAAATATTTATGCCGTCGCGATTGCACCGGATTTTCAAAGAAAGAATTACGGACGACACAGCGAGAAAGCAAGATTACTATTTTGATTATCCGTATAAAATATCCGATACTGTTGAATTGCACTATCCGCAAGGTTTTCAGCCGGAAGACTTGCCGAAGAATAAAAATATTTCAAAGCCATTTGCATCGTATAAAAGCGAATACATTTTAGATACAACTGCAAAAACAATTACAGTAATCACGCATTTATCCATTCTTCAAACCATTGTAAAAAGCGCGGATTATAAAGATTTGGAAGATTTTTCAGAACACGTTTTGGACGATTTGGATGAGAAAATTGTGGTTAACGGTAATGAATGATTTCTCCGCCGAGTTTCGTGCCTACACGAACCTTTTTCAGTACATGAAGACACGTACCGAGACTATCAGCAGTAATCAAAAAGCCCACAATTTAAATCGTGGGCGTTTAAATTACGACTGATATTTTTTTCATTTAAACAACACCTACTTCTTTTTTCTGTGCCGTTCTTTTTTCGTTAAATACTTTTGCCGCAGCTATAAAATCTACAAACAACGGCGCAGGATTTTCCACCGTGCTTTTGAGTTCAGGATGATACTGCACGCCAATAAAAAACGGATGCGCAGGCACTTCCACAATTTCCACCAAACCCGTATCGGGATTGAATCCTGTGGCTTTCATGCCGTTTGCTTCAAACTGTTCGAGATAATCATTGTTAAATTCATAACGATGACGATGGCGTTCGGAAATATGCGTAGTTCTGTAAATTTTTTCTGCAAGCGAACCCTCTTTTATTTCACAAGGATAAGAACCTAAACGCATTGTTCCGCCCATCAATTTTACTTTCTTCTGTTCTTCCATCATGTTCACAACCGGATTCGGCGTATTCTTATTCATTTCAGTTGAATGCGCGTCCTTAATATTCAGCACATTTCTTGCAAATTCAATGACCGACATTTGCATTCCCAAACAAATACCGAAGAACGGAATATTATTTTCACGGGCATATTTGATCGCTAATATTTTCCCTTCGATGCCGCGCTCGCCAAAGCCCGGCGCAACAAGCATTCCATCAACATTCTGCAATTTTTCCGCAACATTTTCCGGCGTAATAAATTCGCTGTGAATGTTCTGCACTACTACTTTCACTTCATTCATTGCGCCTGCGTGAATAAAGCTTTCGAGAATGGATTTATATGCATCCTGCAACTCAATATATTTGCCGATTAAACCAATCGTGATTTTCGATTTCGGGTATTTTATTTTATCCAGAAATGCTTTCCATTTGTCAAGGTTCGGTTCTTTGAAATCCGTAATGCCAAACTTGTTTAAACAAATTACATCCAATTTTTCACGCAGCATTTCCAAAGGAACTTCGTAAATAGATGAAGCATCCATCGCTTCGATTACAGCGTTCTGTTTTACGTTACAAAACAGTGCAATTTTTCTTTTCAAATCATTGGTCAAAGGTTCTTCCGTGCGGCAAACAATAATATCGGGATGCACGCCCGTTTCGCTCATCATTTTCACGGAATGCTGTGTGGGCTTTGTTTTCAGCTCTTTCGCTGCGCGCAAATATGGAATTAAAGTCAAGTGAATTACACACACATCTTCATCGGGCAATTCCCATTGAATTTGCCGGATGGCTTCCACAAAAGGCAGACTCTCAATATCGCCAATCGTTCCGCCGATTTCCGTAATTACAATATCATATTCGCCGCCGCGACCGAGCAGTAACATTCTGCGTTTGATTTCATCTGTGATATGCGGAACAACCTGAACAGTTTTTCCGAGATACGCGCCTTCGCGCTCTTTATTGATGACGGTTTGGTAAATTCTTCCTGTAGTTACATTGTTTGCTTGTGAAGTATGTATGTTGAGAAAACGCTCATAATGCCCCAAATCCAAATCGGTTTCCGCGCCGTCTTCGGTTACATAACATTCGCCGTGTTCATACGGATTGAGCGTTCCCGGGTCAACATTAATGTACGGGTCAAATTTCTGAATGGTAACGCTGAAACCGCGTGCCTGCAGGAGTTTCGCAAGCGAAGCCGCAATAATTCCTTTTCCTAAACTGCTGGTTACGCCGCCGGTAACAAATACATACTTTGCCATAATATATTGAATAAAAATTTTACTAAAAAAAAGTTCATCCGCGCAAAAACTTAACTATTTAAACGGATGAATTATGTTATGACCTGATGCTATTTGTCCGGAAAATTAAAATCGAATCTTTTATAATAGAGAGGTCGTGCAAAGATAGATGATTTTTTTGCGAGAAAAAAATTTGTTGGATTTTCCTGCAGATATGCGCGGATTTTTTCGCTGAGGACGCAGATTCTTTTCAGCGAATATCTGCGGGTATTTAATTCTGCGAATATCTGCGGGAAAAATTAGATAACAAAGCCATTATCTTTGCGCCATGCTCGAACACGACGATTTATTGCAGGAAGAAAATGCAGAGGAACTGTACGAAAAGAAAACCTTTATCATCGACAAAGGGCAAGAGCCTTTGCGCATTGATAAATGGATGCACGCTCGTATCGAAAATGCCACGCGCAACAAAATCCAAAAAGGCATCGACGCGGGTTTTCTTACCGTAAATGGTCGTGCTGTTAAAAGCAATTACCGCGTAAAACCTGATGATAAAATTGTTTGGATTACGCTCATAAATCCTGAGTTTTCAGAAATTGTTCCCGAAAATATTCCGCTTGATTTTGTGTATGAAGATGATGCCGTAATGGTCATCAACAAACCGCCGAATATGGTGGTTCATCCCGGCGTGGGAAATTATACGGGAACTTTATTGAACGGCGTTGCGTATCATTTGCAACAACAAAATCCTGACTTAAATGAAGAAGATTTGCCGCGTTTCGGGCTTGTTCATCGCATCGATAAAAACACAACGGGATTAATTGTTCTGGCAAAAACCGGCGAAGCTGCATCCAATCTGGCGAAGCAATTTTTTAATCATACCGTTACCAGAAAATACATCGCCGTTGTTTGGGGAAATGTGGAAGAAGATGAAGGCACAATCATCGGAAACATCGGCCGCCACGAGCGTTTCAGAAAAATGTTTACCGTTTATCCCGAAGGCGATAAAGGCAAACACGCCGTAACGCATTACAAAGTTTTGGAACGATTGAATTATGTAACGGTTGTGGAATGTGTGCTGGAAACCGGTCGCACGCACCAGATTCGCGTACACATGAAATCCATCGGGCATACGCTTTTCAACGATTGGGAATACGGCGGCGATAAAATTTTAAAAGGAACTGTTTATACAAAATACAAGCAGTTTGTAGATAATTGTTTTGAAGTTTGTCCGCGCTGCGCATTACACGCGAAAACATTGGGTTTCGACCATCCTGTTACAGATGAAAGAATGTTTTTTGATTCGCCTTTGCCAAATGATATGCAACAGCTGATTGAAAAATGGGAAAGGTATATTCAGTTTAAACCGCTGCCGGAAGAATAATCTTTTGCTGTTTGAAGCGTCTTCGCTTCAAACGCCTATTCTGTCGGCTCTTGCCGACTTTAAAGTTGCCATGAGGCAACAGAATAATCATGCGAAGCGAGGACGCTTCGCATAGCATCCCGCACTTCAATGCTCAACTATGGATAGAGCAAATATTTCTTTCTTATCTGCATAAATTTTTTCAAAGGCTTGCGCCAGCTTCGGCGAATTTGCGCTTCCGTTCTTCCTGCGATAATTTGTTTCATCAGTTCATCGCTGCCTGCCAATTTGTTGAAGAAAATTTTTGTCGGTTCATTTCCCTGGCTTATAAAAAAATGCTGCTTGTCCGGAAATGCTTTGTATGCCTGCAATAAATATTTTAATACCAAATGACTGCAGAAAACAGAATCATGAATATTCCAGCCGTAACAAACTTGTCCGTAAAACTTTGATGATTCCGCGCCTTTTCTCGGTTCGGGCGTGAAGCTGAATAACGATTTATCCAAACTCGGATGACCAAAAATCTCAAAAGGAAATTCCGTGCCGCGACCTTCGCTCAACACCGTTCCTTCAAAAAAACACATAGACGGATATTTATACACCGAACTCATGAAAGGCAGATTTGGCGAGGGTTTCACGGGAAGCATATAACGGCTTTCGTGCGTATAATTTTTACAGGGAATAATTTTTATGTCCACAGATTTTGCATCATATTTTGTTTTTGTATTCAGCCAATGTTCGCCAATGAGCATCTTTGCATATTCGCCAATCGTCATTCCGTAAACAACAGGAATCGGCTGCTCGCCTACGCCGCTTGCATATTTTCTGTCAAGTATTGGACCATCAATATAAAAGCCGTTCGGGTTCGGTCGGTCAAGAATAATTAATGGTTTATGCAAGTCAATTGCCGCTTCCATAAAGTGTTGCAACGATGCGATGTAAGTATAAAAACGCACACCCACATCCTGCAAATCGAACAACAAAACATCTACATTTTTTACGTCTTCTTCCGATGGTTTTGTTTTCTTTCCGTATAAAGAAATTATTTTAATGCCTGTTTTTTTATCAATTTCGTTACCCACTTTTGCGCCTGCATCTTCATCGCCGCGAAAACCATGCTCAGGCCCGAATGCACACACCACGCGGGTTCCGAGCGACAACAAAGAATCTACTAAAGGCGTTCCGTTGATTTCGGAAGTAGGATTTGCAAATACACCAACCGTTTTATTTTTCAATAAAGGCAGATAATTTTCCGTTTGATAAGCCGCAGGCAAAATTTGCTGCGCCATCATTTTCGTTAAAGAAAAAAAGATGACAAATGGTAAAATGAATAATTTTTTTTTGAGAGAAAAAAACATTGGACCAAAAATTTCAGTTCATTAAAAAATCTTTTCAAACCTACAACAAATACACGTTGAAAATAGCAAATCGCAGAAAAGGTTTACCTTGCCACAAATTACAGACTATGCAAACAGCAAAAAAAGGCGATAAAGTAAAAGTACATTATCACGGCAAATTAACTGACGGAACTACCTTCGACAGCAGCGAAGGTCGCTCCCCGCTTGAGTTTGAGATTGGAAGCGGACAAGTAATCAAAGGCTTTGACGACGGCGCTACCGGCTTGCAAATAGGCGAAAAACGTACGGTTCATATTCCTGCGGCAGATGCTTACGGACCTGTTTCCGAAGAGCAAATCGTAGAATTTCCACGCAGCCAGTTTCCGCCCGAATTAAACCCCGAAGTGGGAATGCCATTGCAAATGAGCAACGACCAGGGACAAACTTTTCAAGTAGTAATTAAAGAAGTGAAAGACGATGTTGTGGTATTAGATGCGAACCATCCTTTGGCGGGAAAAGATTTGATTTTCGATATTGAATTGGTGGATATTGCTCCCGGAAAATCTTCGTTGATTATTCCGGAATAAATTAATTCAAAAATATATTTTGAAAAACGGTTTGCTTTCGTGCGAACCGTTTTTATTTTATGGCAATTTATTTTTTACAAAAATTAAACAATTGTATAAAACAATTGTTTAATTTTGCAAAAGTTTCTTTTCATAAGAGAAGCTTTATCGACTGTTATACCAAGTGAAAATATAATTATTTACATCTGTAAAATTGGTATTGAGTTGAAAGATTTACGAACAGAAGCATTATCCTTTTCTTTTCAAAAAAATAAAGGTTTAAGAGAAGTATTATTATTCATTGGTGTTGCTATTTTCTACAAAGTTTCGCGATTTATTGCTATCGGCGATGAGCATACGGCATTTCAAAATGCGTATAAAGTTGTGTCTTTTGAACAAATGCATAGCTTGTTTTATGAGATAACGTTACAGCATATATTTTCAAAAGCTACGCTTTTGCTCCGGTTTATGAACCGTTTTTATTTGCTGGTGCACGTACCGTCGATTATTGCATTCTTTTTTTGGCTGTTCCGTTATCACAGGGAAAAATATTATTTCATCCGGAATGGTTTTTTGTTTGCCAATTTCATCACGCTGTTTATTTTCATGTGGTTTCCGTGTGCGCCGCCGCGAATGCTGCACGACATAGGCTTTGAAGACACACTTCTGCAAGTAAGCCATTTGAATTTATATAGCAGCAGTCTTACACATTATTTCAATCAATATGCAGCCATGCCGTCTATGCACTTTGGAACGGCGTTGATAATCGGCATTTGCGTATGTATGTACACAAAAAAAGTATTGTTGAAGCTGCTAATGGTTGCGTATCCCGTCTTTGTATTATTCGTGATAATTGTAACAGGCAACCATTTTTTTCTGGATGCTATTGTTGGTGCGAGTGTTTCTGTTGTCGGATTTGCAGTTGTTTATCTTTTTTACAAAATAAAAAGTAAACGCTTACAGCCGCAAGTGCAGGAAATTAAAGAGTAAGCGTTGTTACGTTTATCTAAAAAATGAAGTATAAATGCACGAATAATGTTTGCGTATTTATACTTCATTTTTCTTTCAATCAAATCAAATATTTTCCTACAATCGGCACGCGACGCCCGACACCAAAGGCTTTCGGCGAAACGCGAATGATAGGACAGAATTGGTTTCGCTTGTATTCATTGATATTTACAAGTTTCAAAGTTCTATCGACCAATGCTGTATCAAATCCCAAAGATTTTATTTCATTCGGACCTTTTCGCTGCTCAATATATTGATATAAAATTTGGTCGAGAATGGAATAATCCGGCAGGCTGTCGCTGTCTTTTTGATTTGGACGAAGTTCTGCGCTCGGCGCTTTGTCAATGATGTGTCGCGGAATAATTTCTTTTTCACGGTTGATATATTTTGCCAATTCATACACTTGCATTTTATAACAATCGCCCAAAACGCCCAGCCCGCCTGCCATATCGCCGTACAGAGTTCCATAGCCAGTTGCCAATTCACTTTTGTTGGAAGTGTTTAATAAAATATAATTGAACTTATTGGCGATTGCCATTACTAAGTTTCCGCGTGTGCGGCTTTGGATATTTTCTTCCGCAACGGAAAAAGGCAAATCGTTAAAAATCGGTTTCAGTTCCTGCAAGAAACTTTCGTAAATATTTTTGATATGAATAATGTCGTAAGGATTGTTTAAGTTTTTGCTCAATTCAACAGCGTCATCCACGGAATGGCTTGTGGAATAAGGCGAAGGCATCAGAATTGCACGAACATTTTCCGCGCCCAAAGCATCGCAAGCCAACGCCAAAGTAACTGCAGAATCAATGCCGCCCGACGAACCGAGAATGGCTTTCGAAAAATTCATTTTATTAAAATAATCGCGGATGCCCATAACGAGCGCGCTGTAAACTTCATCAATATTGAGCGAAGGAATTAATCGTTCGGGATTTAATTCATGCGTTGGCAATTCATCTGCTTTCTCTATAATAGATTCGCTGAAAGTATTATCAGCATTGAGTTTCAAGCCATCGACAATTTCCTCAAACAAAGGAAATACCTTAATAATATTTGCATCTTTATCAAAAATAAACGAGCCTCCGTCGAACACGATTTCGGTTTGCGAACCGACTGCATTGCAATAAAACATCGGCAATTTATACTTCAATACATTTGCCTTGATAATGGCTTTTCTGTCTTCATAATGTGTGTAATCGAACGGCGAAGCAGAAAGATTTATCATTAAATCGGGTTGTTGTTCCATCAACAAATCCATCGGGCAAACGCGGTACAAAGGATTATCGCCAAGATTCCAAATATCTTCACAAATAGTTACTGCAAGCCGCTTTCCGCGAAATTCAATTACATTCCATTCATACGCAGGTTCAAAATATCTATCCTCATCAAACACGTCGTAAGTAGGCAAAAGCGTTTTATGAATTTCAGCTTTTATTTCTTTTTCGTGTAAAAGAAAAACCGCATTGAACAAATCTTTTCCATCGTATTGCAAGTTGCGTGCAGGCGCGCCAACCAATACACCAATGTTTTCCGTATATTGTTTTATTTCGTCTAATGCACGGTAACTTTTTTCGATAAAATCTTCAAACTCCAAAAAATCTCTTGGTGGATAACCACACACGCAAAGCTCCGAAAATATGATGAGGTCTGCGTTTCGCGACTTCGCTTCGTTGATTGCTTCAATGATTTTTTTTGTATTGGCTTCAAAATTTCCGATATGATAATTTTGCTGCGCTAAAAATATGTTCATGTGTTTTGTAGAAATTGTGAGGCAAAATTACGATTTGTTTGATTGCTTTACGGTTCAATTGTTTTGCAATAACGAAACGCAGATTTTTTATGATAATGATGACATCATTCAAGGTTTAGGCTTATTCCAGATTTTTTCCGCGCTTCTTCCAATCAGCCAAAACGATAAAGCAAGAACGATGAAGAAAACTGCCTTATAGCTTCCGTTCCAGAAATATTCAAAGTAGCGCGTGTAAATATTGAGGAACAAAAATGTAATGCCGAAGTTTCTTACATCAGGCAAATCTTTCTTCCAACCGATATAAGTCGCAATCGCTGAAACGCCCATAGATAAAAGCGCCCAGCCGAACAGATGAATCTGCGGAACTTTGTTCCATTCTTCCCAAGTGCCGTAATTTCCGCATACGGAAACAATCCACAACGAAATAAAAAACAAGCAAAGTGTGTAATAACATGTAAGCGAGTAAAAGTCTTGCAGTTGTTTTATTCGCTTCATAAAATATGTTGCAATCAAAAACAAAATACTGAAAACAAAGAACCGCAACGCATAATTCAATCCAAGAAAGTACGGCTGCCAATGCGTAGCATTCGCCGACAAAACGCAAACCCAACAAGTGAAAGCGAGCAAACCGAGCAGCCATATAATTTGGCTTTTCAGCAAGAATGAAAGGGTAACGTAAAATATAGTTGCCAGCAAAAAAGTAGTGATATAATACGCATCGCCTTTGCCGGAAAGATTGGCAAAGTTGGCTGCCGTGAAAGCCGCAAACGCACTACCCATCAGTATAAAACCTTCGTTGGTAAAAATTTTATCTGGATTTTCTTGTTTCCATTTTTGCCCGAAATAAAAAAATACGGCAGCAATAATTGCACAAATAATTCCAAGTAAAAGATTAGAAGCATTGAATAATTTTTCAATTAACAGGTCGAAGAAATTAATCAGCTTTCTGTCTGCAAATGTTGCTACGACAGCGATTACACCGCATACGATGGCAATGATGAAAGCATATTTGGCAACATTTTTCCAGTCAAATTCTCTTACCGAAAAACTTCGTTTCAGTTCTTCGGCTTTGTCGCTTGTGATGATGTTTTTGTTTTTCCAGTCATCAATCGCGTCTTCAAGAAATGCTGCCTGAGATTTGTTGATTTGCATATACAGGAATTTTGGCTAAAGTTAAATTTCTTTTGGAAAAGAAATTACGTCATCAGCCAATAAGCAATCAATTGACAACCGACTCCTACGACAATTCCGCTGTTGCCGTCTATCATTCATTTCACGCCGCCGACTTGCCAACGGGCGCCTTTGGCTCATTAATGAGTCAAAACTTTTTTCGCTTTTATATCTTTGAAAAGTTATTCCTGTAGCACTAAGAGGTTTTTACAGATACTTTCTTATTTTAAATTTGTTATGTCGGCATATTGTACACGCAGAATTTTTCGTTATTCATTCACTTGCCTTGCGGGAGTGTTAGTCACGTATTGTTCCAACCTCTCGGCACAGCGGGTACTGATGAAAAATTATTCCATGGAAAACGGTTTGGTAGCCAATCCCGTTTTCAGTATATACCAGGATACCAAAGGTTTTATGTGGTTTTGCACACCTTACGGAATAAGTAATTATAACGGATATCGATTTACCAATTATACTGAACAATCGGGGCTTTCCACAAGCCTGGTCAGCGGAATATATGAAGATGAATCAGGCAGTATATGCATTACGCTGGACAACGGGCAAATAGACAAAATAGGAGAAGATTCCATTGAACACAACATTGCCGACAAGCTGCTGTATGCTTGCCGGCTTTATAAACAAAAGGACAGTTCCGTACTCGTCGCTACGGATGAAGATGGCATTGTACATATTTCCCATGGGAAAATTATACCCATTACACAACACCTGCGCGGGAGAAGCTCATCGTTTTACCGGCTGGAAAACGGAACGTACATTATCGGGGGAAGCTTTTCTAAAAACGATATAAATGTTTCCTCGCTTTTACTAACCGACAGCAGGGGTTATCTATTGGCGCAAGCCGAAAAAAATCGTCCCTCCGATGTATTTAATATATATAATGACAGTCGCGGCCATTTATGGATATGCTCCGGCAACGGGCTTAAACTTATTTCTACCAACGATCTTCTGAATGGAAAAATTTCCTTCCTTCCTTTGCCTGCACCTTTCCGGAATGCCTTGCTTCAAAACGTGGTTACGGATATGCTGGAAGACCATTACGGCAACTACTGGATAGCTACCGAACAGGGGCTGATACGAATAACACCGGCAGGAAAACTTACCCGCTTTACCGATGCCGACGGGCTGGCTTCCAACAAAATAATTTGTCTTTATCAGGATAGAGAAAACAACCTTTGGGCAGGCACCACCAAAGGCGTTACCAAGATTCCGCTGGGCGGTTATATTCAATATTATACCACTGACGACGGGCTGGCGGACAATGATATTCAAAGTGTATTATCGCTCAGCAACCATACTGTTTTTTTTACTACCGTAAACGGAAATCTCCAGCAAATAAACCCCGAAACTTCTGTTGTAAAAACACTCACCCGTAAAACGCCGGGTTTTTTCAGGTTTATCAAAACACACACGGGACAAATATTTGTGGCGCATAGTTCCATGCGCTGGGTAGCCCGGGAACTGTATCCGTTTGACCCCGAAACCGGCACCGGCAAAAAAATATTTTCTTTTGACCGGGATTTTTTTTGTGTGGAAACCGATAGTGTGGGCAATTATTTAATCGGCTCCGCTTACGGATTGTATTCTTTTAATCCCCTAACGGGGAATAAATATATTTTGGGAAATATTACTGAGCGGATTTACGACATGGTTTTTGACAAACAAGGCTATTTGTGGGTCAGTAGTTTTTCAGGGAAGTTATATCAGTTGAAGTTGATATATGATGACAACAATGTAACTGCCGAAGTAAAAAACAGGACACCTTTGATTACCGGCAGCAAATCAAGTTATCTATTCATAGATTCCCGAGGCGCTGTCTGGGTAGGCACACACAACAACGGTGTAGTAAAATTAACACCGAAAGATTCCGGTTATAAGATTTTGCCCGTTCCATTTAAAGACGGGATAATGTCTTTCTCCAGTCATATTTCGATGGAAGATGACAACGGCGATTTTTTTCTTTCTTCTCTTTTGGGATTAGATAAATTAATCGTCAACAAGTCCGGCAAAGGAAAGCCATATAGGGTATTTAATTTCAGTAAAGAAAATCATTTTTTTGATGAAGCATGGTCTGTTTCAAAAACGAGAAACGGTGTGTTTTGGGTGGCTACCAGTTCCGGTCTGGTACGCATTACCGACCGCTATACGGAAAGGCTTCCTTCGCCGCCTGTATATATTACCCATATCCAAACACCTCAAAACACGGTATCTCCAGGGAAGCATTTGACATTGGCATACAATGAAGGCAATCTTCAGTTTGAATTTTCTTCGCCATCTTTTATCAATGAAAAAACAATTCAATACACTTACCGACTCTCAGGCAGCTCCGATGAAAACTGGGGTACGCCTGATAATAAACATTCCGTTTCCTATGCAGGATTAGGCGAAGGAGATTATCAATTTGAGGTAAAAGTGATTAATCACACAGGCAATGCAAGTCCCGCAGCAGTATTTTCTTTCACGGTGCGTCCACCTTGGTGGGAAACATGGTGGTTTATTCTTTTCACTGTTCTCGGCTGCACAATAATTATTCTTTTTCTGCTAAGAAGAAGAATTAAAAATATTCGCTATGAAGCGGAAATGAAACACAGAATAGCCGAGACCGAAATGATGGCGTTGCGGGCGCAAATGAACCCGCATTTTATTTTCAACAGTATTAATAATATTGACGCTTTTGTTCAAAGCAATGACAAGTACCATGCGACCATGTATCTAAATAAATTTGCACGTCTATTACGAAATGTATTGGACAGTTCCAGACAAAACACAGTATCTTTATCCAAAGATTTGGAAACTTTGCAATTGTATGTCGCATTGGAGCAGCTTAGGGATAAAAATAAATACATGGTTACTTTCGATATAGAAAAATCGTTGTGGAATGCCGATTACAGTGTGCCGCCGCTTATTGTACAGCCTTTTGTGGAAAACGCCATCATTCACGGGCTGCGCAACAAAACAGAGAACAACGGTCATTTGCAAATTACCGTTTCCACTCAATTACCTTATATAAAATATGTGATAGAAGACAATGGCGTAGGTAGAAAAACAACCGCCGCCAGTAATGTATTTAAAAATAAAACATCTTACGGAACACAAATGAGCAACGACCGTATTCGTTTTTTTAACAAAGAAGAAGAGGCTTCCGTTTCCGTAACAGATTTGGAGAAAGACGGTAAACCTGTCGGCACACGCGTAGAAGTATTGTTGAAAGTTGATTAAAAATAAAAACTATGCTTACCGCTACTATTATTGATAATGAGGAAATGGGACGCATCGCACTTCGTCAAAAACTCAACAACTATTGTCCCGGAATAAAAATTCTGGGCGAAGCCGCCGACGGCGCCGAAGGATTGCATCTTATCGAAAATCAATCGCCCGACATAGTGTTCCTCGATATTGAAATGCCCCGTATGGGCGGCTTTGAAATGCTCAACCAGCTGCCGGAGCATCACTTTCATCTCATTTTCGTTACTGCTTACGACCAATATGCCATCAGAGCCATACGCTTTGCTGCTTTCGACTATTTGCTAAAACCGGTAGATATTGACGAACTAAAGCAAGTGGTTGAGCGGGCACAACAGGCAACACCTTTACACAACAATGCCCGAAAGCTGGAAGTTTTACAAGAGAATGTAAAAACAAGTTCACACCTTGGGAAAATCGCCATTCCTGTTTTAGAAGGATTGCTGTTTCTGAACACAGAAGAAATTGTTCATCTCGAGGCAGCCGGCAATTATACAGTCATCCATCTTACCGATAATTCGCGGCAGGTAGCCACGCACACACTAAAAGATTTTGAAGAACTCCTGCCTTCCAATCTGTTTTTCCGTACACACCACTCCCATATCATCAACTTAAAATATATTAAAAGATATATCAAAGGCGATGGGGGACAAATAGAACTTACCGATGACCGGTTCATTACTGTATCAAGAAGAAAAAAAGAAGAATTTCTTAAAAGATTCAGGCAATAGCCGACCTTATATTTGCTCAGCCATTCGCCATTTATCTCACGTTTTCCGCCACTTATGTGTTCGCTTCCGCCAGCAGCTAAATGTCATATACAGACATTCGGGCGTGCAAGTATTTTTGTCGTACATGACAAAAATATTGACGTATGAAAACGATGAATATCCTGAAATACTTATTGGCAATTGCTATACTTATTATTACTTCTTCAGTTACCCGGGCACAACTGCTTAAAAAATTAAAAAAAGTGGTCAAGGATGCTGCCGAGCAAACCGTACAAGATAAAACTGCCGAGAAAACGCAGGAAACAACGAGTAAGGCAATGGACGGCGTATTTGCCATGCCGGGTAAAATAAAAATTCACAATAAAAAAGATAAACGCCATCTCTCCGGCAGCGGCGATAACAATGCGGACAATACAACGGCGTATTCCGTTTCTGCAAGCGAATCTTCTTTCGCCGCTTTATCCAAATACGATTTTGTGCCGGGCGAAAAAATTGTGGCTATGGAAGATTTTTCGCAGGATGCTGTGGGCGATTTCCCCGCCAAATGGAACACCAATGCTTCGGGCGAAATCATGCAGGTAGAAGGCAGCGACGACCATTGGCTGGCGCTGACCACCAAGGGTGCCTCTACACCGGAATTCGTTGCGGATATTCCTGAAAATGCCACCATTGAATTTGACCTTGCCGTAACGCCGAAATATAGTTATTACTCATCGCCTTTATTTATATCAATCATAAACAATAAAAGTAAAAATGATTTTGCCAACTGGTCATATCCGGCAGCAGCACGAAAAACATCGGGCGTACTATTTTCCTTACATCCGCAAGATGCAGGAAATGTAAGTTTGGGCAGGTCTGCCATTCAGACATTTGAAAACAAAGAAAAAGTAATGGGAAATGAGAAGAAAAATCTTGAATGTTTCAGCAAAGAACAAAATGTAGTACACGTGGCACTTTGGCGGCAAAAGCAAAGGTTAAGGGTGTATGTAGATGAAACAAAACTTTGGGACCTGCCGCGTGCTTTTGCCGAAAATATTAATTATAACTCACTCGTCTTTGGACACAATGGAAGCGAAAAAGGAGAATTTTATCTCATCAGCAATATCCGCTTGGCGATAGGCGAACCCGACACAAGAAACAAACTGATTACCGAAGGAAAGTTTACCACCACAGGTATTCATTTTGCCACAGGCTCGGCAGAAATTATGACGGAATCTTATGGCGTACTGAAAGAAATAGCCAATGTATTGAAAGAAAATTCATCCGTTAATATTCAAATAATCGGGCACACGGATAATGTGGGAAATGCCGCAGCTAATCAGCAATTATCAGAACAAAGGGCTGCTTCGGTAAAAACATATCTGAATGCACAATTCGGGATAGATAATGCCCGTATGACTACAAGCGGCAAAGGCGATACACAACCTGTTGCAGATAATAACACTACTGAAGGCAGGGCGCAAAACCGCAGAGTAGAATTTATAAAAATGTAAAACAATAAAAAATACAATGGTTCATTTTAAAAACAATATAAAATAAACAAATGAAAAAGCATTTCTTCCTCGCAATAGTTTCCCTGACATTTTTGCCGCTGTTGGGCAACGCCCAGGTAATACTTCATCCGGCAAAACCGCTTACCAAAAAACCCGTTACCGCAACGCCGCTCAATACGAATACCGCGCATCCGCTAACGTTTATAAAAAATAATATAGACCAGGGAAAAGCCTGCTACAATATGTATGTATCGGTGTGCTTTGTAGAAAAACACGAGGCCAAATACAAACCCGGCCCCATACTGGCTTATGCGCTCAGCGGAGTAAAATCGGAAAGCAATTATATAAAAAGTGATTTTGGATTAGTTCGTTCGGATAAACATTTTTCCCAGGCATATAAAAACACCTGTGAAGTAATTTTAAGACCTACTTCCACAGGCGGCTTCGACCCCAACAACGTAAAGCTCACCTGGCGGTTTCCCGACATCGGACTTAAAACCTTTATGCTGGAAAATGTGCACGTGCAGGTAAGCGCTTATGGCGTTACCATTTCAGGCGATGCCACAGTGGACGGACAAAAATTCCTGGCAGTGAGCATCGCCATTGGAGAAACAAGTTGCCTCATCTAAATGTAAAATAATGAAGATACTAATTTGCCTTTCTCATCTTATTTTTCTTGCCGGTAATACTATATGTTTCGGGCAAACCGAAAACCCGTTTCAGTTAGACCAGGCTTTTGTTTTTGATAAAAAAATAGAGTTTGTATCTAAAGTCAACGGCAGGGAAATCCCGGGAAATCTGCTCTTCAACGAAAAAGACGGTTATCTTCTTTTAAAAGGCGATATGATTGCTGCCGCCGGGAATATAAAGCCCGATTACGTCATTTCTTTTCCCAAATACAAAGAAGAATTTGTATATCTCACGGATAATAAAACCGGGAAAAAATATTCGTACAAAATGAATACCGACAATTCAAAATACCAAGCGGAAAGTCACAACAAAGATTTTTACGAATACTTTAAAGAAAATATGGAAAAATCGGGAACAAAGGAAAATATCGGCGACGAGGACTACAAAAAATCATCCGACCGGTACAAAGACAAAAATTCCGATTTTGAAATTTTTGTAAGTGATAATACTAATGCGTCCATACCGGAAAATTCATACCTAAATAACTGGTCGGGTTTGGGATATATCAATCTTAGCGGCAAAACTTATGTCATTACCAAAGTGAAAAAAGAATCCGAGGAATTGGATGTAGAATTAAAAAAAGAAAAAGACGAAAATTTTCGTCTTAACGGTGCAAATTATAAAACGGCGCAAACAACAATTAATGAAAAATATCTTGACAAGTATGAAGAAGAAAAAAACAAAAAATATGCGACCGACCGCGAAAAGCTCAACCAAATAGAAGACCCGCAGGAAAGAGCCTTACAGAAAAAAATATTTGATAAAGAAAATGAAATGATGGAATCAAGTAAAGATGTGATTTCCAATATTGCCCAACAGCAGGGAAAGAGCAAAGACTTCTATAAAGACATCAATAATATTTCCAGTCCTAAATTTATGATTCAAAGTATGAAAGCCAAAATAGAATTGGAAGCATATAAAACACAGCAAAAATTACAAAAAGAAATGAGCAAAGGCGATAAAGCCGATGCAAAAAAAGTAGCGGAACTAAATAAGAAACTCGCAGACATTAAAGCCAATCAAGAAAAAATAAACAGTTTTGCTCAGAAGGAAAAAACCATAGAAACCGACTATCAAAACGACAGCAAAAAGAAATATGAGGAAAACAATAAACTGATGAAAGAAATCATTAAAACAATGTCAGGAAAATAAAAATATCATTTTCCAACAGCAATTTTCAGGCAGATAAAATTTACGTCATCAACCAATAAGCAATCAATTGACAACCGACTCCCACGACAATTCCACTATTGATTTCAAACATCGAATGTTCACTCAAACTCATTCGCGCCGTGCAGATAATTCCTGCAATTAAAGTTGCAATTGCAATATCTAATCCGTAAGTTGTCTGATATAGAATACAAGTCAAAATAAGCGCCGTAACTGCACCGGCCGCGCCCATTGCGTGCATACTTATTTTCACAAAATTGTTCCAGATTAATGCGGGAACAGTTGCTAAAAAAATACCGAAGTAGAAGAATTTCAACGCACTTGCCTGGTCGGTAAAATTGCGGCTGAGATACCACATCCACCAATAATAAATCATCGTGGCAACGTAAGGAATAATGCGTTCCTTTTGATAACGAAGATGAATACTTTTTATAAAATACAGTTTCCATAAAAGAAAAACCGTGAACGCCGGAAAGAACGCTGTAGTCATAAATAAACCTACGATTCTCAAATTCAGTTCATGTCCGTATAAGCCGACAAATTCATAAGGAAACCTTTTGTACATCCACAAAAAAATGTATGTGGGAATGAATAAAGGATGAAAAATATAAGAAATGATTTTCGCCGAAACCCTGATGTACTGAGGCTGCCGCGCTGCTACGTTTTCCATAAGCGTTATAATTGTTTCCTTAACCGCGCCACAGGCACGTTCAATTGTTCACGATATTTTGCCACAGTTCTTCGTGCAATGTTGTAACCTTTTTCCTGCAAAATTTCCGTTAAGCGTTCATCGCTCAAAGGTTTTGTTTTATCTTCTGCTTCAATTACGTCCGTCAGAATTTTCTTCACTTCGCGGGTGCTTACTTCTTCGCCGCTGTCTGTACTTAACGATTCACTGAAGAAAAATTTTAAACGATAAGTGCCGAATTCCGTTTGCACAAATTTGCTGTTTGCCACACGGCTTACCGTAGAAATATCCAGTTCTATTTTTTCTGCAATGTCTTTCAGAATCATCGGCTTTAAAGTAGTTTCATCGCCGGTCAAAAAGAATTCTTCCTGATAAGTCATAATAGCGTGCATCGTGCTGTACAAAGTATGCTGCCTTTGTTTTATCATGTCGATAAACCATTTTGCAGAGTCTATTTTTTGCTTGATGAACAATACTGCTTCTTTCTGCCGCTTATCTTTTTTACTGCCTCTATCGTATTCTTTCAGCATATCGCGATATCCTTCGCTGATGCGCAAATCGGGTGCATTTTTAGAGTTGAGCGACAACTCCAAAATCCCGTTTTGGTTGGTAATAAAAAAGTCGGGGATAATGTAGCTCGCAGCTTTGTTCACTTCTTCCAAAGCGCCGCCGGGCTTTGGATTCAGGCGAATGATAACTTGTATTGCCTCTTTCAGTTGTTCTTCTGAAATGGATAATGAACGCTGAATTTTCTCGTAATGTTTTTTGATAAATTCATCGAAATATTTTTTCAAAATCACAATCGCATTCTGCACATTTTCATTCGATGCTTCCAAAGGTCGCTGCAATTGCAGCAACAAACATTCGCGCAAATCTCTTGCACAAATGCCCGCCGGATCAAACTGCTGCACTTGCTGAATCAACGATTCCACTTCTTCTTCTGAAGTTTCAATATTTTGACGGAAAGCCAAATCATTCACAATGGAAGTGATTTCGCGGCGCAAATATCCATCATCATCAATACTGCCGATAATCTGCTCCGCAATGGTGTATTGTCTTTCATCGAGCGACAACATACCAAGTTGGTTTACCAGATTTTCATGCAAACTTGTTTCTACTTTGAAAGGCAATGTTTGCCGTTCTTCCTGCTCGCCATAACCGTCGTCGCGCAATTTATAATCGGCAATTTCATCGTCGCCTTCACTTACATATTCCGAAATATCAATATTATCGTATTGTTCTTCACTGCCGTCAAGTTCAAAGTCTTCGTCGTCGGAAGAGTCAAATTCATCTACCGGATTTTCACTATCGCTATGCAAGTCTTCTTTAAACTCTTCCAATGCAGGATTTTCTTCCAGTTCTTCCTTAATTCGTTCTTCCAGATTTGCAGTCGGTATCTGCAACAATTTCATCAACTGAATTTGCTGCGGCGATAATTTCTGTAATAATTTTTGTTGAAGCCCCTGACTTAAAGCCATATTTTCAATATCCTTTTCTAAAAAATTGTGTCAAAAATACAACGAAAATAGTCGTTTGAAAATAAAGATAGAATATGATGTAAAAATTAACAAGGATGATAAAAAATAGCCAAAGATACACAGATAATGATTTTTCATCCGGGAATCTGCGGCACTTCTCACTCAATTTTAAAGACTATATTTTTCTTTTAAAATATGCTGATGATGAATAAAATGTCCGTAAATGTTGAAAGCAAAAGCTTTTGCACTCACTTTGTAATCCGCAACATTTCCCACGCGCAACAATTGTTCTTCGCTTAACGAACGAAGCAAAATATTTGTTGCGTAGCGCACGGCTTTAAATTCTTCTTTCACATCATCAAAAGAACGACGAAGCACATTGGAATTTTGCGCATAAATATTTTGGTCAAATCCTGTCAGTGTCTGCATTTCGCCGCGCGACATGGCAAGAATTCGGTAAGCAAAAACACGTTCCGTATCGCTGATGTGTTGCACCGCTTCTTTGACTGTCCATTTATTTTCCGCGTAAGCAAAATTAGCTTTATCGTTCGGCAAGGCATCAACATAATTTAATTGTTCATCGTTGTACTTGCTGATGACTTCTGCAATGCTTTCGCCTTCTACCAAAGAAATATATCTTTCAAAATAAGGCGGATATTCGTTTTGTTGAGGACGCGGCATAATGACATTGTTTTAGCAAATAAAAGTGAAATTTTTTATTGAAACGATGAAGAATCAATGAATTCTTTTTTTAAAATTATCTTTGCACATTCAAAAAATAATTATGGCAAAATCATCTATTCATATAGATATTGAATTAGACAAAGACAAAGTTCCCGAAAATATTTCGTGGAGCGCAACCGACGGAAGCGAAGACGCGCAAAAAGCTAAAGCAATGCTCGTGGCATTCTGGGATGGCGCAGATAAAAGCGCATTGCGCATCGACCTGTGGACAAAAGAAATGATGGTGGATGAA